>NZ_JAGIXF010000220.1:0-1136 GCF_021483755.1 Burkholderia sp. WTPI3
CAGTCAGACTGGAGGAGTTCGTACCGCAAACGCATCCGCTGCGCCCGATCCGGACTTGGATGAACGAGGCGCTGTCGAATATGGATGCCAAGTTCTCGGCGATGTACGAAGCGGACATCAAAGGCGGTCGGCCGAGCATTGCGCCGGAGAAGCTGATGCGGGCGATGCTACTTCAGGTGCTATACAGCATTCGCAGCGAGCGGCAACTGGTCGAGCAGATCTCGTACAACCTTTTGTTCCGTTGGTTCGTCGGCCTGTCGATCGAAGACGCGGTGTGGAATCACTCGGTGTTCAGCAAGAACCGGGATCGACTGATCGAGTTCGACGCAGTGACTGACCTGTTCAACGCGACGGTGGAAACGGCGCATAAACGCGGCTTGCTGTCGGGCGAGCACTTCAGTGTGGACGGCACCTTGATCCATGCGTGGGCCAGCCACAAGAGCATCCGGCGCAAGGATGGCGGGGACGATGATCGTCCGCCTGACAATTGGCATGGCGAATCGCGCAGTAATGAAACGCACGAATCGAAGAGCGACGGTGAGAGCCGGCTCTATCGCAAGAGCAATGCCGCGCCAGCCTTGCCGAGTTACCTGGGCCATGTGCTGACGGATAACCGGCACGGTCTGGTCGTGAACGTTCAGGCCAGCGAGGCGAATGGCCGAGCGGAACGCAAAGTGGCGACGGACATGCTGCGCGATGTGTCGGGTTCGGACGTGCGTATTACGGTGGGCGCAGACAAGGCGTACGACACGCGTGGATTTGTGAAGGCCTGCCGCGAATACAACGTGACGCCGCACGTCGCACGCAACACGAAGCGCACCGGCGGAAGTGCAATCGATGGTCGGACGACGCGGCATCTCGGTTACGCACTGAGCCAGCGCAAACGGAAATGCATCGAACAGTGCTTCGGCTGGGGCAAACGGATCGGGCCGATCCGGCAGGTGATGGTGAGAGGCTTGGAGAAAGTTGATCAGTTGCTCACGCTGACGATGGCGGCCTACAACCTGACGCGGCTGAGAACGTTGGGATTCGTGCGTCCGCAGGGCGCGTAATGCAGGAAATCTGGCGGGAAATACCTTCGCCGGCCGGGCTCTACCGCTGAACCCGGCGTGACGCAACAAAATTGCCGAGCCGTT
>NZ_JAGIXF010000221.1:0-1071 GCF_021483755.1 Burkholderia sp. WTPI3
TAGTGCGACCAATAGCCCAACCAACCACTCGACGACGATGACCAATCCGGAGCATGCCGAGAAGGCGCTTGCGTATGACGTTGCTGTCGGTCGGTGCTATCTGACAGAGGCGCAACTCAAATCGTTGCGCATTGAGGCGGATTGGCGGATGGGAGACGGCATTCCCGATACGAACCCAAACAAGAAGTACGCCAAGTACTTTGACTCCGGAAATCTGGATCGAATGCCGATGCACAAATGGGTACACGCCAAGGCCAGCGAAGGCACGATTCCCGACGCGATCGTGGACGAACGTGAAGGCCAACTTTATCTGAAGGTCGGGGGTGCCGTATGAGGATGCTGATCGCTACATGGCAGCGGCGTATCGCCATCGCCATATCGGTATGGCTGCTTGCCGCCGTGCTCATCGCCACGCTGATGGCGTATGTAGAACAACCCGATCCGGTACATCTGGAAACAGGAGATTGGATGAAACGATTCGTAGTCTTACCTGCCTTGGCCGCCCTTGCGGTGTTTATGTTCACCACGTCCATGATGCGTCCTGCACAGGCCACGCCCACCCCGGAGCTTGCAGGCAAAGCTGCGCGAACAGCAGAAGAACCGGCGAGGCCATTCTTCGCTCAGGTCGTCGGCCTGATCTGGCTGAATCCACTACAACGTATGGATTACCCGACCGAATGGCAATTATTGTGGGCGCAAGGGCTTACCGCGCCGAACAAGAATGATGACATGGTGCGCACCGAACCAAAGTCCTTTACTACTGTTCAATCGGTAGCAGGTATTGCGTACGGCAACGAAGGCGAAGAGACGTTCAAAGGCTTCTATCACAAGTATGCGAGAAAGTTTTTGCTGTTAATGCGTTCGCGTTATTTCGCCAATGCGAACTATTTCTACACCGTAAAACCCGAGAACTCCAAGGACTGGCGCGAGCTTGCGGGAATACATATCGAGTTCGCGCTACCTCCAAGGCTTGACCCGATCGAAGCCAAGGAATATTTGAGCAACGAGATTGTCGAATACTTCGAAATCGGTCCGCCGTCACCCAAGACGCTTTGGAGCCGCGACACGCCC
>NZ_JAGIXF010000222.1:0-1071 GCF_021483755.1 Burkholderia sp. WTPI3
AGGCGTGTCGCGGCTCCAAAGCGTCTTGGGTGACGGCGGACCGATTTCGAAGAAATTCATCATCCGATCGACCATGCGCGATTTGGCAAAGGCCGGATCAAGCCGGAGCGGAACGGCAGCCTCGACCCGTATGCCCGCCAGTTCGCGCCAATTACGCGGGTTTTCGGACTTTACCGTGTAGAAGTAGCTCGCGTTACTGAAGTAGCGGGCGCGCAGGAGGAGGATGAATTTGTCGATGTACTTGGCGTAGAAGCCATTGAACGTCTCCTTTCCCCTATTGCCGTATGCGATACCCGCAACCGATTGCAGCGTAGTAAAGGACTGCGGATCGGTACGGACCATATCGTCATTCTTGTTTGGCGCAACAAGCCCTTGCGTCCACAACAATTGCCATTCGGTCGGATAGTCCATACGTTGCAATGGATTCAACCACATCAGTCCGACAACCTGCGCGAAGAATGGCTTCGCCGGTTCTTCTACTACTTTCGCGGTGCTCCCTGCAGGTGCTTGGACAGGCGAGGCTTGTACAGGACGCGTCATGGCCGTGGTGAACATAAACACCGCAAGGGCGGCCAAGGCAGGCAAGACAACGAATCGTTTCATCCAATCTCCTATTTCCAAGTGGGCAGGGTCGGGTTGCTCTACGTGAGCCATCAGCGTGGCCATGAGCACGGTGACAAGCACCCATGTCGAAACGGCGGCGGCGACACGTCGCGGCCATGTAGCGATCAGCATCTTCATACGGCACCTCCGACCTTCAAATAAAGCTGACCCTCACGCTCATCGAAGATCGCGGCCGGCATCTTGCCTTCGCTTTCTTCGGTATGTACCCATTCGTGGAGAGGCGTTCTATTGAGCGTCCCCGACGCAAAATAGTCGGCATACGTCTTGTTCGGATTCTCCGAGGGAATCCCGCCCCCCATCCGCCAATCGGCCTCAATCCGCAAGTCGTAGAGTTGATCGGGCGTCAAATAGCACCGACCGACGGCAACGTCATACGCAAGCGCCTTTTCGGCATGCTCCGGATTGGTCATCGTCGTCGAGTGGTTGGTTGGGCTATTGGTCGCACCG
>NZ_JAGIXF010000223.1:0-958 GCF_021483755.1 Burkholderia sp. WTPI3
ACGAGCCCGAAGTGAAAGCCCGTCTGGTTCGGCCCGGCGAACGGCTTCGCCAGCCTCATCGGGCAGCTTTGCAGGCCGGGCGCCCGTGTGTCGCGATCCAGATGAAGATCGACGATGTATTCGCCCTGACCATCCAGATAGGGATCTCGCCAACCGCCGGACGACGCGATCGTCCCGGTGATCACCCCGTCGATCCGGGGCCACGCCTCTTCCTTCAACGGCATTCGATACTGGCGATCGGACGGAATCGCGTCGAACGTCACGTGATATGACTTCTTCCGGCTCGCGCCGCATATCGTCCGCACCACGAGCAACCCGTGCTTCGCATCCGGCAATTCCCGGTTCGACAGTTTCAGCGCCGAGCCGGGCGTGAGGTCCAGCATGTCGCATTCGCCGCGGTACTCGACCTGACCGGCCAGCGCTACCTCGCGACGCAGTTGCACCTCCTCCTTCGCCTCGTCCTCGCTCCGATTCGGTATCCCCCAGGTATACGCTTCACCATAAGTGGTGCGGTCGTCGCGTATCGGGCTTACGGCCTCGATCGGCTCCGATATCGCTGCTTCTGTGTTGAACGTGCGCACCGCGTAGGCGGACGGAAAAGTCCTGGCGCGCATCTCGAGCGCGCTGACCGACTCGACGCCTCCTGTTTCGAGCCCGCTGTGCGGCCGGTACGCAACCGTCAGGCGCTCAGGATCGCGACGGTAGTACGCGTAATCGTCACCAAAGCGCACTCGCTCGCACCGCTCGCCCTCCTCGCATACGAACCAGATGCCCGAGCGTCGGCACAGGCGCGTGATGAACGCCAAATCGTCCTCGCCCCACTGCATCACGAAGCTGCGCTTGCGATAGGTGCGATGCAACTGGAATTCAAAGCGCGCGAAGATCTGGTTGAACTCATGCTCTCGCAGAACCTGCTCGATGATCTCGGGAAAGGTCTTGTCCAGAAAGAACCGGCATT
>NZ_JAGIXF010000224.1:0-915 GCF_021483755.1 Burkholderia sp. WTPI3
AGGAGCTGTTGCGAAATTAAATTTCTGGGCTGTTAACTTTTCGGACTTGGTGTTAACTTCCTGTCTTGTTTTGCCTGACAGGAAGCGATGCCTAAAGAACTGATCGACGACGAATTGTGGTCACTCATCGAACCGCTTCTGCCCGCGCGGACACCACGAAATCGCCAGTATGCAGGGCGCAAACCAACACCCGACCGTGCGGTGCTGACTGGCATCGTGTTCGTGTTGCGTTCGGGCATTGCGTGGAACCTGCTGCCGCAGGAAATGGGTTGCGGCTCGGGCACGGCCTGCTGGCGCCGGCTCGCCGCGTGGCAGCAAGCCGGCGTCTGGCAACGTATCCACGAGACGCTGCTCGCGGAACTGCGCCGCCGTGGCGAAATCGATTTGACGCGTGCTCTCGTCGACAGCTCGTCAATTCGCGCCATGCTGGCGGGAAAAAAACCGGCCCGAACCCCACGGACAGACGCAAGCTCGGCAGCAAACACCACCTCATCGTCGACGCGCAAGGCATTCCGCTCGCGGTCATCCTGACCGGTGCGAACCGTCACGACATTACCCAACTTGACGCGCTGGTCGAGGCCATTCCGCACATTCGAGGCAGGCAGGGCCGCCCTCTGCACAAACCGCGAATCGTTCAAGGTGACCGGGGCTACAGTTCCGAGCCACATCGGCAGCGCTTGCGAGCGCGTGGCATCACGCCGGTGCTCGCAAAAATCGGCTCGCCCCATGGCAGCGGGCTTGGCAAAACGCGTTGGCCGGTCGAGCGTTCGATTGCATGGCTTCACTCGTTTCGGCGCCTGAAGATTCGCTATGAACGCTACGCTCATATCCACGAGGCCTTCCTATCGTTGGCTTGCGCATTGATTTGCTGGACGCGTCTCAAATCTTTGTTTAACTAATTTCGCAACAGCTTCT
>NZ_JAGIXF010000225.1:0-913 GCF_021483755.1 Burkholderia sp. WTPI3
TCATGATCATCCCCTCGGGTTGCCGCCGCGCCGTCCGATCCGGCACGACGCACGGAAGCCCATGCGCTGACATCCCGATGAAATTCGGGACGTCGGTTCATGATGGGCAGTGAATCGCGCGCAGTCCGTCCGCTAACGTACCGGCCCGGATGCCGACCTGTCGCGTCAAGGAAGGACCGCTTGCGCCGCCCCCAGCGTCACGACCACGCTGTGACGCCGACCGTCGTCCACGAGTCGCACCGTCGCTTCTCCGGCGGTGAGCCGCACGCCATCCACGACGAGGCGGGACACGCCGCCGCTGACGTCGTCCGGATTCTCGACGACGATGTCGTAGTGCGACGCCCCGTGGCGCAGCGTTGCCCTGAAGCCCGGCCAGGATCGCGGTATGCACGGTTGAATGGACAGCATGTCGCCATGCCTGTGCAGGCCGAGCAGGCCTTCGACGCCCGCACGATATAGCCAGCCCGCCGAGCCGGTGTACCAGGTCCAGCCGCCCCGGCCGACATGCGGCGTAACCGAATAGACGTCGGCGGCGACCACGTAGGGCTCCACCCGATAACGATTCGCGCCGCTGCGCGTGCGGCTCCGATTGACCGGATTGAGCAGCGCGAACAGATTCGCAGCGCGATCGCCGTCGCCCATTTGCGCGAACGCGAACACTGACCACGCGGCCGCATGCGTGTACTGGCCGCCGTTTTCCCGGATGCCCGGCGGGTAGCCCTTGATATAACCGGGATCGACCGGCGAATGATCGAACGGTGGTGCGAACAGCAAGGCCAGGCCATCGTCGCGGCGGATCAACTGCGCATCCAGCGCGTCCATTGCCCGTGCGGCGCGCATCGGGTCCGCCGCGCGCGACAGCACGCTCCACGACTGCGCGATCGCGTCGATCGCACATTCGGCGTTGCCGGCC
>NZ_JAGIXF010000226.1:0-847 GCF_021483755.1 Burkholderia sp. WTPI3
GTATGCGAAAGCGCGAGGCCTGTCGGAGCGGCGTGCGTGCGCGCTGATGTCGGTCGCCCGATCGGCACTGCACTACGAATCGACACTGGCCGTGCGGGACGCGCCGGTATTGGCAGCGATGAGTATCCTGTCGGCGCAGTATCCGCGTTATGGTTACCGCCGCATTCAGATCTTTCTGGAGCGGCAGGGTCATCCCATGAGCGCCGACCGAGCCTGGCGGCTGTGGCGTTTTGCCGGGTTGCAGGTGCCGCGCAAGCGCCCCCGTCGACGCGTGTCGGTCCATCGCCCTCGTCCGCAGCCGGCGACGGCGGCACGACACGTCTGGGCGTACGACTTCGTATTCGACGCGTGTGCCAACGGCCAGCAGTTGAAGTGTCTGACGGTGATCGATGAGTACACGCGTGAATGTCTGGCAATCGACGTGGCCGGATCGATTCGTTCCGGACGTGTCATCGAAGTTCTGTCCCAACTGGTCAGCCTTCATGGTGCGCCTCGTTACTTGCGTTCAGACAACGGCCCAGAGTTCGTATCGCGGGCCATCCTGAAGTGGGCGGCGCAGAACGGCATGGACATGGCGCTCAGCGAGCCAGGCAAGCCTTGGCAGAACGGCGCGGACGAGAGCTTCAATGGCAAGTTCCGAGATGAATGCTTGAGCCTTGAATGGTTTCGAACGCGCACGGAAGCGAAGGTTGTGATCGAGCAGTGGCGGCGTCACTACAATGCCATCCGGCCGCACTCGAGCCTGGCCTATCTGACGCCCGACGAGTTCAAGCAGCGGTATTGTTTAACTGAAGTAACCGAGGCCATTCCCCAAGATTGAAATGGCCCGAAGAAGCCAGGCAGGTCA
>NZ_JAGIXF010000227.1:0-832 GCF_021483755.1 Burkholderia sp. WTPI3
GCTTCACTCGCTCGACGATGCCTTCATCGCGCAAAAGCTTCAGGTTCGCGACGGCAACGGCCGCCGCGACCGGGTGGCCCGAATACGTGAGGCCGTGATTGAATTCGCCGTTGTCGATGATCGGGCGCGCGATGCGCTCGTGAATGCCGACCGCGCCCATCGGCACGTAGCCCGACGTCAGGCCCTTGGCCATCGTGATCAGGTCCGGCTCGAAACCGAAATGCTGATGCGCGAACCATTCGCCGGTGCGCCCGAACCCGCCGATCACTTCGTCCGCGACGAGCAGGATGTCGTACTTGCGGCAGATCCGCTGGATTTCCGGCCAGTACGTCGACGGCGGGAAGATCACGCCGCCCGCGCCCTGGAACGGCTCGCCTATGAACGCGGCGACGTTCTCCGCGCCCAGTTCGAGGATCTTCGCTTCGAGTTGCTGCGCACGTGCGAGGCCGAACGCTTCGGGCGTCTCGCCGGCCTGCGCTTCGCCGAAGAAGTACGGCTGGTCGATGTGCACGATGTGCTCGACCTTCGACGGCATCTGCTCGTGCATGTAGCCCATCCCGCCGAGCGTGCCGCCGGCGATCGTCGAGCCGTGGTAACCGTTTCTGCGCGAAATCACGTATTTCTTCTGCGGCTTGCCCTGCACGCGCCAGTACTGGTGCACGAGGCGCAGCACGGTGTCGTTGCCTTCCGAGCCGCTATTGCAATAGAAGAAGTGGTTGAAGCCTGCGGGCGTCACTTCGGCGAGCATTGCCGACAGCTCGATCACCGGCGGGTGCGTGGTCTTGAAGAACGTGTTGTAGAACGGCAGTTCCTGGAGCTGGCGATACGCGGC
>NZ_JAGIXF010000228.1:0-691 GCF_021483755.1 Burkholderia sp. WTPI3
GGCCCGTTATCGCACCGAATCGCTTTGGGCCTGCCGCGCCAACCAATGATCTGCCGCAGCGCACGGATCACGCGTTCGGACGGCAATGAGAAGTCGATCTCGATGCCGAGTGCCTCGCGGTTGAAGTCGTCGATCACGTTAAACAGCCGGATGCTACGTCCGTCGGCAAGTTGGTCGTGCATGAAGTCCATCGACCAGACCTGATTGACGGCAGACGGCACCGCCAGCGGTTCCGGGACCTGCCTGACCAGTCGCTTGCGCGGCTTGATTCGCAGGTTCAACTCCAGTTCGCAATAGATCCGGTACACGCGCTTGTGATTCCAGCCGAAGCCTTTCACGTTGCGCAGGTACAGGAAGCACAGTCCGAAGCCCCAGTTCCGGTGGTTGTCCGTCAGGCGCAGCAGCCAGTTCGCAATCTCGTCGTTCTCGGCGCTGCGCCGACCGACGTACCGATAACAGGCCTGGCTGATCCCAAATGCCTCACATGCCAGCCGGATCGATACGCCCCGGCTGCACACCGCATGCATGGCCATCTCACGCCGGCAAGATGGCCTCAATCTTTTTTTGCGAGCGCCTCCGCTACGATCTCGGCCTTGATCTTCTCCTCGACGTACATCTTGCGCAGCCGGGCGTTCTCGGCCTCCAGTTCCTTCATCCGCGCGATCAGCGAAACGTCCATGCCGCCGTACTT
>NZ_JAGIXF010000229.1:0-646 GCF_021483755.1 Burkholderia sp. WTPI3
CCATTCGCGGTTTAGCAATTCGTCTCGCAGTTTGCCGTTGAAGCTTTCGACGAATCCGTTTTGCCATGGACTGCCAGGCGCAACGAAGGCCGGACCGATTGCAGCGTCTCGCAGCCAACGCATGACCTTGGCAGCGGTAAATTCGGCGCCGTTGTCCGACCGAACAAACGCGGGCTTGCCGTACAGCCGCATGAGTCGCGATAGCGTCAAGATCACGTCCTGCGACCGCAGGCTGGCGCCAACCTCGATCGCCAGACACTCGCGGGTGTATTCATCGATCACGCATAGCATCTTCAAGGCCCGGCCATCCACTAGTTGATCGTGCACGAAGTCATAGCTCCAAACCGAATTGGGCTGTGTGGCGCCTGGCAGGCGTATGTCGTCGCCGCAACGACGTCGGCGAGGACGTCGGCGCGGAATGTTGAGCTGAAGGGCTCGCCACATTCGCCGCACGCGCGATTCGCTCAACGCCAGCCAGGCCGACATCCGGCGATAGCCGAAGCGCGGCACCTCTTGCGCGGCCGCCATCAGCCTCTCGCCCAAACTCCGATCCTTCTCCGGTTGCTTGAGCGTATAGGTCGCCACTCGGCGGCTCAGTCCCAGGTAGCGACATGCCTTGCGTTGCGAGAGCCCCCGCCGAGTCAGG
>NZ_JAGIXF010000023.1:0-99589 GCF_021483755.1 Burkholderia sp. WTPI3
ACCTCGATGCGATCCGTGCCTGGATCGAAACGCGCGGCGCGCGCAGCGCACATACGCGCCGGGCTTACCGCGGCGAGGCCGAGCGGCTGCTGCTGTGGGCCATCGTTGTGAAACGCAAGCCGCTGTCGTCACTCAACACGCTGGACTGCGGCGAGTACGTCAACGGCTTTCTGGCCGATCCGCAGCCGGCCGAGCGCTGGATCGGCCGCGGCCGCATCGAGCGGTTCGATCCGGCCTGGCGGCCGTTCACCGGTCCGCTGTCGGACCGCGCCCGGGAAACGGCTCGCAAACGGCTGTCGGCCATGTGCGGCTGGCTCGTCAAGGAACAGTACCTGCGCGTCAACCCGTTTCACGGCCTGCAGAAGGTGGACACTGCGCAGCCGGCGATCGACACGGCCGGTCGCACGCTGACACACGCCCAGTGGCGCTTCGTGCTGCAGGCGACGCGGCGTCCGCTCGAGGTGCCCGGGTACACCGCCGCGCAGCAACGCGATTATTTCGCGCTGCTCTTTGCGTATGCCACCGGCCTGCGGCGGGAGGAACTGGCCAATGCGACAACGGACGGGCTGTCGCGCAAGGCGCTCGATGCGGCGCTCGGTGACGCCTGGACGCTGCGGGTGATCGGCAAAGGCCGGCGCGAGCGGCGGGTGCCGATGCCCCCGCGACTGATGGACGAGCTGGAAGCGTCGCTGCTGCGGCGACCGGAGCCCTGCACCCTCGAGACGGCGCCGAAGCGCACGCCGCTGATCGCTCACCTGAGAACCGGCCGGCGCCTGACGCCCGACGCGCTCGCCCGCCTCTACAAGGCGATCTTCCAGCGTGCCGCCGCCCTGCTCCGCCCCGCCTATCCGGGCGCCGCCGCGGATCTGGAACGCGCGAGCACGCACTGGCTGCGGCATACCCACGCGAACCACGCACTCGACGCCGGCGCCGACCTGCGCGACGAGCGTGAACTGCTGGGCCACGCCAGCCTGCAGACTACCACCCTGTACACGAAGGGCGACGCGGTGCGTCAGTACCGCGCGGTGGAGGCGTTTTTTGATGCGGCGCTGGACGAGGCGGCAGAAGCACCGCCGGCCTGATGGGCGACGTACTGGCCTCGTGAGCCGTTGCTTCACCGCATCGCACATTGGATTCCATTCGCCCCCCGCTTTGGTCGCGCGGAGCGCCCGGAAGGGCGATCTTGAACCGATCGCGCTTAATTGGTGACTTCTTTTTCGCATGCGAAAAGAAATCGGGCGTCTAAACCTCAGGCAAGTTCTTAAGAAATCCGCCCAATCCCTGTCTTGGCGAGGTTTTCAGGCGTAGTGTCCCCGCAAAAGTTAACTTGCGTTTACCTCTCGCGGAGGCTACGCTTCACGAAATTCGACCGTACTGGTCGAAGAACTCTCTTTCGGTCCAATCGACGGGAATGGTAAACATGGATATGACGACACTTCTGCCGCCGGGGAAAACTACAGCGGCAGATCTGATGCAGCTCGCTCAGCTCTCGGACGTCATGCTGCAGAAGATACGCGACGAGATGCTTGAGCCTTTCCCGCGAAAAGTGCCCCCCCCCATTTCCTCCACTCGACTGCAAGAGATGTGCGGCATCGACAAGCAGCGGATGGCGTACGTTTTGAAGAAAGGGGAGCTGCCGCCTGGCACGCAATCCAAACCCGGCGCGCCGCGCGCCTTCACCGTTGAAGACACCATTGCTTGGGTGAAGGCCTCGCTCAAACCGGTGCAGCGAAAGGGTCCAGCAAAGGTAATTGTCGTCGCCAACTTCAAGGGCGGTGTCACGAAGACCACTACTTCGACCCTTCTGTCCCAAGGGCTCGCAATGCGCCGCGGTAGGCGAGTTCTGCATATTGACCTCGATCCCCAAGGCAGCGCAACCACGCTTTACGGAATCAACCCGCACGCGGAGGTCGACGCGTCGCAGACGATCATGCCGTTGATCGAAGCGTACCTTTCCGACCAGTCGTTCGACATGACCCAGTTACCAGTGCCGTCCTACTGGCCAAACGTGGACATCATCCCGTCTTCGACTGAGCTATTCAACGCCGAGTTCATGCTGCCCGCGCGGGCATCCGCAACCGATCAAGGCGTTCGGTTCGAACAGGTCCTGCATGACGGTCTCGAACAACTGAAAGAGGCGTACGACTACATCATCATCGACACGGCGCCGACTCTCAGCTACCTGACGATCAACGCGGTCTTTGCTGCTGATGGTGTGATCGTCCCGGTCGTGCCGGACATGCTTTCATTTGCATCGATGGTGCAATTTTGGCACCTGTTTGCTGACTTGATCAACGGGATGAAGGCGTTCGGCGACGAGCGATCAAAGGAGTTCGATTTCGTTGATGTGCTCGTAACGCGTATGACCTCAAAACCGGCGGCGCAGATTCTGCAAGGATGGATCACGCAGATCTACGGATCGCGGGTCTTACCGATTGAGATTCCCGAGACTGATCTCGCCCGGAACACGAACATGCGTTTTTCTACGTTCTACGATCTTGCGAATAGCGACGTCTCTGCCGAGACGCTCAGGCGCATTCGAAACCCGGTCGATCAGCTAGTGGACCGGGTGGACGATAAGGTATCGGCCAGCTGGTCGAGAGGGAGCTAACTATGGCTTCATGGATGAAAGAACACGCCGCGAAGGCGAAGGGAATCAGTGTCACGGCAGAGGATCAGCGAAAGGCTGCTGAAACTCAGCCTATGCAACCCCGAACCGCACCGGGACAGCTATTTCAGCTGCAGGCTACGGCGGAGAAACAGCGACAGGAAATCGCCGAACTGAAGGCAGAGCTTGAACGGGCCTCGCGGGCGAAGAGACCGGTTGCTCGTATGCACGAGGTCGAAGGACGGAGGCGAAAGCTGACGCCAGAACAGTACGCTGAGCTGAAGGCCAATTTGGCTAAATATCCGCTCGCGAATCCTGTTGTGTTGGAAGAGCGCCCGGATGGCGACTGGAACATCAACGCGGGCAACAACCGTGTCGCAATCTATCGGGAGCTCGGCTTCGAGGAGATCGACTCGATTGTCACGAACGTCGACCCTGAGCTAGCTGAACGGCTCGGGTTCTATTCCAATTTGTTCGCGCCGTCGCTGTCGGACTACGAGAAGTATCTCAATTTTCAGCGTCTCCAAGAAGGGGCGGACGCGTTGACACGCCAAGAGTTGGCCTCTGCTGCCGGGCTGTCCGGTGCACATGTAAGCCGCATTTTCTCGTTTGAGGGCCTTCCTGACGAAGCCAAGAAGATCCTGGCTGAGCGCCCTGAACGGCTTGGCGCTGAAGCGGCGACACAACTCGCCCGGGCCGCCGCAGATGGTCGCGCAGCATTGGTCATTGAAGCGGTGAGGCGGCTCGTGGCCGACGAGAAATTCCTTCAGAAAGATGCCGTGAAGGCTGTCCAGCCAGCGCGACAGAAAGCGGCGCAACACGGTCAGCCTCTGGTCGTGAAGGTCGGCAGGAAAAGCTACTGCGAGATCACGGCACGCAACGGCGTAATCGGTGTGAGGCTGAAGGCCGAGGTGGAGCGGGCTGACGAGTGGGCGAACGAGATTCGGCTCTTCATTGAGACGAAGTTGAACGAACGAGACGTGTGAGGTGTTACGAGTCGTAAATCCCTAAGAAACAAGAGGTTAGGAATTTAACAACGTTTTCCTGATCGGACTTACGAGTCGTAACCGCCGAAAAATCAACCACTTAGGAATCGAGCAACTATGGAGCTGATGATGAGCTGAGACGACCCCGGAAAGACAAAGGCCTCGGCTGGAACCGAGGCCTTTGCGAATGTGGGCTTGGCTGGAACCTCGCCCGCTACACTCAACCGGCTGGAACCGGAAGAGATAGGACACCTCCGAGTGTAGCGGATCGCGATCGACAGTCAAGCGTTGACCAGCCATTTTTTTGAAATGGACGCTGGATATGTCTATCGCGCAACCTCAAGTTGCTGGCGAGGGTGAAGCTCACCCCGACGCAACCGCCCTCTCAATTTCCGCGGCGGATTCACAGGCCCGAGCCGAATTCAGCTGCGATGCGACCAACCTTCCCTGGACAACGTTCCGCGCCGCGTTTCGCGCGTCACACATGGAAGGACTCTCAGCACGCGCGCGCGCCGTTCTCGCCGCCCTCGCCCGAACCGTCTTGTCCAACCGGCCCTACGCTGCGATTTTCGCCCGCCGTACGCTGCTGACTGGCCGGGCCATGCAGTCCATGCGCACGTTCTACCGTGCCCTCGACGACCTCGAGGCCGCCGGCCTAATCGTGCGAGCCCCCCAGCAACGAATCGACGCCGAGGGGCGATTTGGACGGGCATACCTCCACCTGACCGAAAAAGCCGTCCTGCTGCTGGGCTTCGTTGAGCCTGCGGTCGCAGTCCGCCCGCCCGTTGACGAAGCCCCCGAGCACCGCGCCGACGATCAGCCCAAGCCTTCCTTGGGCGCCCAAGAGAACGGCGGGGCCAGTCCGCCTGCCACCGTGGCAGACGGTGCTATATACAGGGAGGTTTACCCAACCTCTTTACAAAAGAGACAACCAGGCGCCCTCCCTCCGGACCTGATCCGCCTCACTTCGCTGGGTTTCAATAAGAACCTCGTCTTTAAACTCATGGGCGAAGCCACCCGTGCCGGGAAGCGCCTATCGGACGTCGTCGAATCCTGCTGGGAGCCCCTGCGGAAGGCATTTGCACCTATCGCCTATCTGAGAGCCCTGCTTTCAAAACCCGTCGATTTCCGCTATCAGGCCCGGCAACGCCGCGACGAGGTCGAGCGGTCCCGCGTCCAGGAGGCCGAGCAAACCGAACTGACCGACGCCCTACACCGTCACGCCGGCCAGATCCTCCTCGACCCTGAGACACGAATTCGCGTGACAATCAGCGATGACGCCCTCTCTGCAACCGTGGTTTGTCCGAACGAAAGCCGCCCGCGGTCCGCAGCCGGCACAGCGCTTCTCGATCTCGCGCGTGGCATCGTAAAGGGGCGCCTGCGGCCTCTCGGATCTGCCCCAGTGGAGAAACACGCGGTGCCGAGCCGGATCGCCAATGTCGACAACGCCCCAGAGACCGGTGAGGGAGGGCCGGCGTCGCTGACCCATGTCCATCGCATGCGTGAGATGCTGAAACGCTTTCCCTCTGCACACTCAGGCGCGCTCCGATAATGGACTGGGTTCCCTTCCCCTCAGGCCCCCGCTTCGACGAGTTGGGAGACGGCCGCGGGCGGCTCAGCCTGACGGGCCCGGCACCAATCGAGATAAAAGAAGGTCTCGATAAATCGGGTATCCGTATTTTGCCGTTGATGGATGCTGCGCCGCAGCATCCATCGCCTATGCGTTCACATTGGCGTCAGTCGCAACGCCGACAGCCCCAAAGACGAGCAATCCAGACAACACGTAGTTGATTAGGCGCATCTCCGGGTCGGCGTGGAAAAGCACGACGAACACAATCTCGAAGAAGACTGTAGAGACAGCGGCGAAGAAAATAGGCGTGAAGTTGTCACGCCGCTTCGTTTCGGCTCTGATCCGTTTGCAGACGCGCGAGCGCGTCGTCCACCGCTTCGGACTAGCTACGCAGGCCATCCAATGCACCCCCTGTAATTCAGCTGACAGATGGGGCTGACGAGCCTGTTTTGAACAGGCTCTCGACGTGCTGGACCAAACCTGTGTCATACGCAACCGCCGCGCGCAGCCCGTCGCCAAAGCTCGTGAACACGTCTCCGGACTTGGGCTGCATCTGGCCCATGATCCCGGCCTGAACGAAGAGCAGCCCCAAGAGGCAGAGGATAAAGCGGATCATGGTCTCGTCTCGGTAGGAAATACAGCTTCGAGTGGCAGGGGAGGGGGAGCGTACAGACCGGCGCGGACCTTCTCGCGTACCCGCGCGATCTGCCGGCCGACCACCGCTGGCGACATCTCCAGCCGCTCCGCGACTTCGCGGCGAGAAAGCCCTGCATCAATGAGCGACACGATCTGTTCCTGATCCCTTGTAATACCGCCTACGTTCGAGTTTCGCATGCGAAATTTGATCACCGCCACACCTGATTAATTTATGTTCAAGTGCTCTTTAGGACGAGCGACCGGCGAGCCCGCGCAGTGACGGTTGGCCGCGCACTTTCATGTCTCCAGTGCAGACCAGATTCTATCTAACGAGGAGCCCCCAATCCAGGGCTATCTTGATTCTGCTGCGCCACATCCATTGACCGTCAACATATTTAATAATATGATCCAGATACGTCGAAGCCGATGATGAGAATCAATGGCAGAGAGCCAACAAGAATTGGAGAATTCCATGTCGAACAATGTGCAGACCCGCATCTTCCAACTCCTATCCGACCTGATTCCGAACCTCGAATCGAACGCGAGCCGCACGCACTTCGCTCCCCCTCGGATCGTCGGAGATATGGCGGTGCATTGCACTATTGACGAAGCTCGCAATGGGCATCTTGAGGTGGAGATCGCGCACGACCAGACGACGGCCCGCGGGCGTCGCCAGTCGTGGATCTGCTTCGACGTGGATACACGCAGCGCTACGGCTCGTGTGACCCGCTTTCAGGATGGCTGTCACTACAGTGTTACAAGTCCGCACACCGATGCAGAGTCGGCCCGTGTTAACCTCTACGCTGCAAACTGGCTAGCTGTCCTTTACACGTTGGGCCGCGTGTTTCAGCCGGTCGACTGCCTCGCACGCGTGTGAGGCCTAAATAATGAAGATCATCGCAATATCTAACGGTAAAGGCGGCGTCGGAAAGACGACGACCACGCGTCATCTAATTTTTTCTGCGATTGAGCGTGGCTTGCGGACTCTCGCGGTGGACCTCGATCCCCAGGGAAACCTTAGCAATTCTCTTCTGTACCAACAGAGACTCTCGCAGCCAGACGCTGAACGGATCGGCTTCGCATTGAGCTGGGAGCAGATGGGCCTGCCGGAAATTGCGCCGAGTGCGAGCGCACACCTTCTGTACCAACCGGACAGTCCGGTCGAGCCAATGCCGATCATGAAAAACGTTTCGCTCATCGGTGCAACGCCCGAGCTCGCCGATGTGCTGACCTGGCCACTCGACAGTGCGCTTACGGCGCGTGAATCACTCCATCGATTTTCGTCGCAGTATGACCTATGCGTGATCGATACTCCGCCTACGATGAGCAATCTGGTGATCGGCGGAATGATCTGTGCACGGTACGTGGTGATACCTACCGATATGGACATCGACAGCATGAGCGGTCTCCTCGGCATGTCGCTGAAGCTCGAACTGGTGCAGCGCGAGCTGAATCCAGAGCTCGAACTTCTAGGCGTCCTGCTCAATAAAGTAAACCCGCGGCGTGCCGCTGACCTCTCAATGCGAACTACCGTGCGAAACACCTTCGAAGGCGCCGTACTTGACGTTGAACTCCAGGACAGGGCCGGCGTCCGCCATACCAGTTTTCACCCGGTCTGGAAGCATCAGCGCGGCGAGAGCGACAGGAAGGCAGCCAGAGAAATGCGCGCCTTCTGCGACGCCGTATTCGGGAAAGTCGGCCTGTAAAACAAGCAAGAAGAGGTACACGTATGCAGCAGCTCTCAAATACCGGGACTCTCTCCTCCCTGTCAGTCCTCACCCGTGCCGCAACCGCCCGCGCGCAGATCGAAAAAGAGACCGGCGCGACGAGCCAGGTAGTACAAGTCGCGAGAATACGCGTCAAACCCCAGGTGCGTCACGACTTCTCAGATATTGCCGACTTCGCTGAGCGCCTGAAGGTGGTCGGCCACGTTCATACGCCTGTCCTCCTGAGAGAGATCAAGGGCGAGGCCGACTTCGAATTGATCGCTGGCGAGCGGCGCGTCCGTGGAAGCATCCTGAACGGGTGGACCGAAATCCCCGCCAAAGTGTTTCCGGCTGATACCCCGGATTTGAAACTCCGTATGTACCAGGTTTCGGAAAACATCGACCGCAAGGGACTCAACCTGAAGGAGACCGCGACCGGACTGGCCGCTGACGTCGAGCGGTTCGGTCGGGAGGAGGCCGCACGGATCTGGGCGGCTCCGAACGGCAAACAGCGCAGCGCATCGTGGGTCTCGAAACACCTGCGGTTCCAGAAGTACGGCCCGATCACTAGAGAGTTGTTTGACGCGAACCTCTTCGACGACATCGAAGCGGCAAACAAGATGGATGACATCGAGGGCGTGAGCGCCGACGTTGCTGCCGAGATTGCAGCCGAGATGAGGGAAGGGCGGAAAATTGGGCGACAGACGTTCGAGGCGCGGCTGAACACTCTGCGACAGCCCGGACCGCCCCCCGGGGATGCGCCTGCCTCGCCGCTCGGTGACGCGGCCACGTCGGTGCAGGAAACCGCACCGCAACCTGCTTCGCTCAAGCCTGCGGTATCTGCAGCGGCCGCCGAGGTACGGACCGTTGATGCCAGTAGCGAGCTTGCTGTCCGAACCGCTCCGGAACTTCGCGACGCCGCCGGCGAAGGTTCCGACGATGCCGCAGCCCTCCGCTCAAATCCACCAGCACGGCCAAGGCAGCAGCGGGTATCGAGCGCCGATCCGAAAAATGCAGTGATCTGGCGAGTAGAGGAAATCTACGAAACCGGGACGGG
Source organism: Burkholderia sp. WTPI3 (assembly GCF_021483755.1). Taxonomy (NCBI): domain Bacteria; kingdom Pseudomonadati; phylum Pseudomonadota; class Betaproteobacteria; order Burkholderiales; family Burkholderiaceae; genus Burkholderia; species Burkholderia sp. WTPI3. The sequence continues at coordinate 8,564 of NZ_JAGIXF010000023.1, forward strand.
CGCGATCGAACGTCTGCGGTCCCTGCACCGTGACCTGGCGGCCGCTGGCGTGAGCCCCGAGGACACAGAGTGGCGATTGTACGTCGCCTTCGTTGACCTGGCCGGTTCGGCGCTGGTTGGCATTGGACCCGAAACCGCAGGTAGAATATTGAACAGGTTCAGTGCTGAATTAAATTCGAGTGGACCACTTGAACTGTTGAACAGGCTGCATCCGAGCCGGAAGACGGGCGTCCTGCCAGACGACTTCGGGTACGATACCGAACGCGAAATTCATCCTCTGGCGCCGGGCAACTGGACGCTGTAATGCAACGGGACAGGGCTGACAGGACCTTACCGTTGCCTGTCAACCTATCGGAACCAACCTTGGCAACTTTCCGCCTTACAGCTAAGAGTTTTTCAGCACTTGATGCCGCCATGCGTGAGCAGGCACGAGAATACGGGACAAAGCACTTCACGGAGCGCAGCCGGGATATAGCGCGCGCCGTCATCGTCAACGGCGAGCCAGCAGCCGACGTCGCACGGGCCTACGCGGTGACCCGACAGCGGGTCAATCAACTGGTGACGCGCTACTACGAAGGGCTGCTGTCCTTGAATCTGCCGGAAGCGGATGTGATTTTATGGTTGAAGCACGGCTTCGAGGTGCCGAGCACGATCATCGAGCCGCTCGAGGCTTTTCTCTCGTCTGCGCAACGCTCCAGAGACACAAAGAAGGTCCAGTCGGCTCTGACGTCTGTCATCAAAGCCTTACAGACACAGACGAGCAAACTGGAGTGAAATCGGGGTTTGCAGGAGAGAATGAGTACAGTCGAACAAGAACGCAGCTACTCACTGCGAGGGCCAGTTCCGGGGCACAGGCGTCTCCCGGGGGAAAAGCTCCCTGACATCAGCAGCGTCGTCGTCTTGCGCGACGGACCGGCTGCAGAGGCAGCCCCGCCTCACGACGTAGAATTCGATGCCGAGCAGCTCGAGCTTTTCGAGGGCGAGCAGCTCGCGGCCACGTGGAAGCCGCGCGAGGATCTGCATTCTCTCGAATTCCCTCTCTTCTCGCTGCAGAAAGGCAAGGACACGCGAGACCGGGTCTACAGGAACGGCGAGCAGATCGTGCGGATCATACCTAGGGAAACGCTGATCAATGAGCCTGTCGTCCGCATAACGGACGAGGCAGGTTGCAATTTTCAGATTGACGTAGGAATTTGACGACATGCGAGGTGAGTTTCGCTCGTATTCGGGCCTCACTTCCCGCGTTTTTCACACACATGACGGATTGCTCCCATGAGTCGACAACAGCTGATTTTTCGCGATCACCAGGTTCGCCAGCGCGAACAGACTGAACAGCTGTGCCGTGTTCCTGGCTAGACCCTTGTAGCGCACCTTGCGATGACGAAACAGGTTCTTCACGACATGAAACGGATGCTCGACCCGGGCGCGGATCTGCGCCTTGGTTCGCTCGACCGCGATCACGAGGTCCTTCAGCGGACCTTCCTGCATCGCCCTGATCTTTCCGCGCTTGAGCGCCACGTGCCACTTCACCGTCTTGCCCTTCATCTCCTCGCGCTTGTCCACGCCGGTGTAGCCCGCATCGCCAAACGCTTCCTGCTCATGACCGTGCAGCAGGGCGTGGGCCTGCGATACGTCCGGCTCGTTGGCCGCCGTGGTGACCACGCTATGCACCAGACCCGAGTCGGCGTCGACGCCGACATGGGCCTTCATGCCGAAATACCAGTCGTTGCCCTTCTTCGTCTGATGCATCTCCGGGTCACGGCTCTTCCCGGCGTTCTTCGTGGACGGCGCAGCCTCGAAGATCGTCGCATCCACCAGCGTGCCTTCCTTCATCATCAGCCCGCGCTCGCACAACTCGATGCCGATCTCGTCGAACAGCTTTCGCGTCAGTGCGTGCTCGACCAGCAGGCGCCGGAATTTCAACAGCGTGGTGGCGTCCGGCACGTTCTCGCGCGCCAGGTCGATGCCCGCGAAGGCGCGCATCGCGATGCTGTCGTAGAGCGCATCTTCAAGCCCTTCGTCCGACAACCCGTACCACTGCTGCAGCAAGTAGATCCGCAGCATCCGTTCCAGGCCAATCGGCGGCCGGCCACGCTCGCCCTTCGGGTAATACGGCCCGATCACCGACAGCAGCCGCGACCAAGGGACGACCTTCTCCATCTCGGCCAGAAAGCGTTGACGCTTGGTCACCCGCTTCTTGCCCGCACTTTCCGCTTCCGCAAAACCGATCTGCCGCTGCATCGTCGTGGGTCCGTTCCGTGAGCTTCTTTCTACAACGCCCTTGGCCTCGTCAGCGATGACCGCCAAGCCGAATTGATCAGTGTTTCCCTAGCGCGGTTGGTGCGGCGAATATTTTCGACAAGGACCTGCTCGTATATGCGGCAACGCTGATCTGCAAGGCGGCCGATGCCGGGCAGCCCGTGTCCCGACGCATCCGCTTCAAGGTCCGCGATTTCCTGAACTACACCAACCGGAGTACGGGGGGAGCCTCGTATCAGCGCATCGTCGACAGCTGCCGGCGACTGCGGGGTACCACCATCGAGACCAATTTCGACTCCGTCAGGCCTGGCGCGAACGAGAACGGCATCCACCCGACGCTCGCCGGATATGGTCTGATCGACGAGTACAAGGTCATCTCGTACACGGCCAACAAGAAGGGGGCACTTGAAGTCGAATTAATCCTGTCGGAATGGACGTTTGACTTACTGAAAAACCGCCGCGTGCTCATGATCCATCCCGGTTACTTCGGACTCCGGCAAGGGCTCGAGCGCCGGCTTTACGATCTGGCAAAGAAACACTGCGGCGACAAGCTGTGGTTCAAGATCCGCCTGGAGAAACTACACGAAAAGTCCGGCTCCGCGCAGGCGCTTAAATACTTCCGGCGTGACCTGATAGAAGCAATCGAGGCAGACAAACTGCCGGAGTTCCACATCGCGCTGGATGACGACAAGGCGATGGTTGTCTTCTTTCGTTGCGATCGCGATAACCGCCGACAGGACCAACAGCTGGTCGCCGGTATTCACCGCGAGCTGCTGTCAAAGAAGCTGCTGAAATGGTATTCCGCTCTGCGGCGATGGGATTCCGGTGCACAGGCCAATGCCCAATACGAGCTAATCCCGAGCGACTGAGCCGGGCCCTTTTACACTAACCGTAGGAAAGAAGGAAAAGTGGAATGGACGCCACCCACCTAACGAGATAAGGAGATGGATAAAAATGCCACAACTTAAACAGAGTGAGCCCAATAAGATGAGCATAGGGAACCAGATCGGAACCGGATTTATGGTTTCCTTGGGTGGCGCAGTTGTTTTGGGCGTAATTATCACCGTAATAGCGGGTCTGTCTAAATCGGGCAGCCTCGTGATGAATCTACCAGCCATAGACGTAATCATTTTTTCTCTGTCTGTTCTCTATACGCTGGCACGTTGCTTTTGGACGGGAGTATGGTTCCCCGCGCTCTTCGGTGGTGGGGCATCGGGTATGGCTGGCTTCGCATACATGGCGAACGTTTGGGCCGCGGAACAAAATGGTGGAGCAACCGAATTTACGCTGAGTTTGCTCGGAATGGTTCCGTATCTGATATTGGCTGTATGGGTTTTTGCAGCAATCATGGCCTTCCTTATGCCTGCGATGGGAGTTGCCAGCGAATCATCCTCTGACTAGTACTACAGCCGTAGATAAAACAAAGCAGGAGGTGCGCAGCCGCGACGCCGGTAGTGACACTGCTGGGCGCGGTACTGGTGCCTCCGCCGCCATGTCGACCAAGCCAGCACGTACTCGATGGAGTGAGCGCCGCGCCATAGCAGGCGGCACAATAGCCGGAGTATCTCCTGCACACTGAGCGGCACCGAATCTTCAGGCGTTTTTTTTGGCGCGCACCCGCAGGGTGACGAGCACGGCATGGGCCAGCAGCGCCAGCGTGATGTGGCGGTACCAGCCCTGCCATTGGCGTACCTCGTATTGATCGAGCCCGCATTCGCCTTTGGTTGCCTCGAAGCCGGTTTCGATTTCCCACCTGCGGCCCGCGACGTTGACTAGGGTTTGCCGTGTGGCTTTGCTGCGAGGGGCGTATACGACGTAATACGCATGCTCGCGTTGCTCGTCCAGGCTGCGCCGCACTAACAGGTAATGCCCGAAGCGGCGCTCTTCTGTGGTGATCTGCAGACGCCACAGTGGGGCGAGCGCCCAGTCATACATGCGCTCGCCTTTGGCGCCGGCACCTGCTGACAGGCGTCGCCATGCCCGTGCCGGCAAGGCTTCGGCGATCCGGTCGGCCCGTACGTAGTCGGGACCCTGCCACCACAGGGGTTCGTTCTTCGCGACGGCCATTACGAAAGACTGGCCGCGCGACTCGAGCCACAGCCGCAGGTGACGGTCGCCGCCGTAGACTTCATCACCCGTGACCCAGCCGCACGGCACGCCTGCGTCCAGCGCCCGCTCAAGCATGCTGCGCGCGAGCTGCGGCTTCGTTGCAAACTCCACCGCCTCGGGAATGCCCGCTGCCTCGCAGCGCACACGGTCATCGGTCCACGCCTTGGGCACATACAGTTCGCGGTCGATAAACGCGCTGCCGCCGCGACCGGCATAGCAGAGGAACACGCCGATCTGGCTGTTCTCGATACGGCCTGCCGTGCCACTGTACTGCCGTTGCACACCGGCCGAGTGCTGCCCCTTCTTGACGAAACCGGTCTCGTCCACAATCAGCACCGCGTCACGCTCGCCCAGTTGTTCAACGACGTACTCCCGCAGCACATCGCGCGCGCCATGCGCATCCCATTGCGCCCGCTCGAGCAGGTGCTGCACGCCATCAGGCGTTGCTTCGCCGATCCATTCGGCGAGTTGCCAGCCGTTCTTGCGCTCGACTGTGCCCAGCAGGCCCTTCAGGTAAGCGAGAGACCGACGTCGGGGCTCCGGGCGCCTGAACAGTTCTCCGAGCCGCAGGTGTAGCGCCTCCAGTTCACGTTCCCACGCTCTTGCCGTCGAATGCATCGCTTTCAAATATAGTAGTACTAAATATTGTTAGTATAGTAAAAAATCTACGACTGTAGTACTAAGGTCAACGGATTTCTAAGGAACGTAGTCTGGGAGCCCACATGGAGAAGCGGCCCCGCCCCGGTATCAACAAAACTCGCGAGCCGACGTCGGCAGGTTGCCGAGCAGCTCTGACCGGTCAACCAGCCTTTTCGCAATCAGGTGCTGCACTTTGCCGTCTGCCTGCCACACACCGTAGACGGCCAGCAGCGACGCACCCAGGACCTCCCGCCGATACTTCTCCAGCAGGGCCGGCCAGACGATCACGTTCGTTTGCCCGGTTTCGTCTTCCAGTGTCATGAACAGCACTCCGTTCGCCGTACCCGGGCGCTGCCGCACCGTTACCAATCCGCACGCTCGCGCGATCTGCCCGGAACGTAGCGACGCGAGCTCCGCAGCTGTCTGTAGTCGATCGATTCGCAGACGATCGCGCAGCAGCGCGAGCGGGTGACGGCCGAGCGTGAAACCCATCGCCCGGTAGTCGGTGACGATTTCAGCACCTTCCGAGGCATGCTCAAGCGCCGGCACTGCATCGTCACGCGAAGTGTCGCGCAGCAGGTCCCAATCGGGCGCCGCGGCCGCAGCCAGCCAGAGAGCATTGCGTCGGTTCGCCCCGGCCAGCGTGCGCAGGGCGTTCGCACGCGCGAGGACCTGCAGGTCGTGGCGATCGAGCTGCGCGCGGCGCGCCAGATCCGCGACGTCGACGAAGGGACGAACGGCTCGTGCGAGCTCGATGCGTGCCGCGGCGTCTTCGCGCATGCCGTTCAGCAACGACAGGCCGAGCCGCACTGGCGCGGCCGTCGTGTCGCCTTCAATCGTTGAATTCCAGGTGCTGACGGTGACGTCGACGGGCAGCACAGGCACGCCGCGGCGCCTGGCGTCCTGCAGCAGTTGAGAGGGCGTGTAGAAACCCATCGGCTGACTATTGAGTAGCGCAGTCAGGAACACGCCTGGTTCGTGCCTGCGCAACCATGCGCTTGCGTAGACAAGGAGGGCGAAGCTCGCCGCGTGGCTTTCAGGGAAGCCATACTCGCCGAAGCCCTTTATCTGCGAAAACACCGCCTCGGCGAACTCGCGATCGTAGCCGCGCGAGAGCATCCCGCTCACGAGCCGGTCGTGATAAGGCTCGAGGCCGCCCTTGCGCTTCCATGCCGCCATCGCCCGGCGCAACTGGTCGGCTTCGCCTGCAGAGAATCCGGCCGCAAGCATTGCGACCTGCATCACCTGCTCCTGGAAGATCGGCACGCCCAGCGTGCGCTTCAGTGCCTTCTCCATCGCTTCGGACGGGAACGTGACGGGCTCGAGGCCCTGCCGCCGGCGAAGAAACGGATGGACCATGCCGCCCTGGACCGGACCCGGCCTCACAATCGCGACCTCGATCACCAGATCGTAAAAGCACCGCGGCTGCAGACGCGGCAACATCGACATCTGCGCCCGCGACTCGACCTGGAACACGCCCATGCTGTCGCCATCGCAGAGCATGTCGTACGTGGCGGGATCTTCGGCCGGGATGTCCTGCAGCTCGAATGGCTCGCCGCGCTTTTCCGAGATCAATTCGAGCGCGCCCCGCACCATCGACAGCATGCCGAGCGCGAGGATGTCGATCTTCAGGATGCCCAGTGCTTCGATGTCGTCTTTGTCCCACTGAATTATTGTCCGGCCATCCATCGCGGCATTCTCGATCGGCACGAGACGCGAAAGTTTGGTGCGGCTAATGACGAACCCGCCGCTATGTTGCGACAGGTGCCGTGGAAAACCGAGCAGTTGCGTGGCAAAGGCTGCCCACTGCTGATTGAGCGATGCCTCGGGATCGAGTCCGGCTTCGGCGAAGCGCTGCAGCAGATCCTCACGTGAGTCGAACCAGTGATGTGCCTTCGCGACGCGATCGACAATCGCTGGATCGACGCCGAGCGCCTTCCCCGCCTCGCGCAGCGCGCTGCGCGGGCGGTATGTTGTGACTGCGGCCGTCAGGGCTGCGCGATCGCGGCCGTACTTGGCGTAGATGTACTGCATGACTTCTTCGCGGCGTTGGTGCTCGAAGTCCACGTCGATGTCCGGCGGCTCGTTACGTTCCTTGCTGATGAACCGCTCGAAAAGCATGTTGGAGCGAGCCGGATCAACCTCGGTCACACCGAGGGCGAAGCAGACCGCCGAATTCGCGGCAGAACCACGTCCCTGGCAGAGGATGCCCTGCGCGCGCGCAAAGCGAACGATGTCGTAGACCGTCAGGAAATACGCTTCGTACTTCAGTTCGTTGATGAGCTTCAGCTCGTGTTCGATCTGCGCCTGCACTGCAACCGGAATCCCGTCCGGGAACCGCCGATGCGCGCCGATATAAGTCTCGTCGCGAAGGTATGCGGCCGCGTCGCGGCCGGCCGGCACCAGCTCGTCGGGGTACTCGTACTTCAATTCGTCGAGCGAGAACGTGCAGAGCCGCGCCACGCGCTCGGACTCCTCAAGCGCGCCTGCCGGGTAAACGTTCGCAAGCCGAAATCTGGACCGCAGATGACGCTCTGCATTCGGAGCCAGGTCGTACCCACATTCTGCGACAGGCCGCCCAAGCCTGATAGAAGTCAGCACGTCCTGCAGGGGCTTGCGCGATCGCACGTGCATCAGGGGCCAGCCGGTGGCCACGACCGGCACGGTATGGCGAGTGGCGACGAGCTCGACGATGCCGCGATGAATATCGTCCATCGCCCGCGCGTGGAGTGTCAGCGCGATCCATGCACGATCGCCGAAAACGCGCGCGAACCATTCCACCTGGGCGTCGAGCCGCTGCTCTCGCGCAGGGAAAGCGGGCGACAGGATAGCTACGCACCCAGGCAGGCTGCGCAGGTGCGAGTAGGGCGGTTCTGGATGTTCGAGATCCCTCGGTGCTAGGCGGTACGTGCCTTTCTTGCCGCGTGTGCGTCCTAGCGATACCAGTTCGCAGAGGTTGCCGTAGCCTTCGCGGTTCATTGCAAGCGCGGTGAAGGCGAGGGCGGGCGTGCCGTCGGCAGAGATGAGCTGGAAGTGTGACCCAACGATCAGCGGCAGACCCACAGACTTCGCCTCGACATGCGCGCGGACGATCCCGGCAAGCGAGCATTCGTCAGTGATCGCGAGCGCGCTGTAGCCAAGCTGGGCGGCACGAGCAACCAGCTCTTCGGCGCGCGAGGCGCCATGCAGGAACGAGAAGTTGGTCGCGCACTGTAGCTCCGCATACGGGGGCAGTGCGCCATAGGGCGAGCTCATGGCCGGTCATCCGAACAGGCCGTGCAGGAACCAGCGTGGTTCACGCTCGTCGCGGGTTGAAACGCGCTCCTGAAATACCCAGTAGCAGATACCGTTCGCGTCTTCGGCCACGAAGTAATCACGCGTGACGAGGTTGTTGTCCTGCCAGCCGACCTCGATTCGCTCGCCTGGCGACGCCATGCGTAACTCGGTGCCGTAAAACGGGCGGTGTCCCCGCATAAGCAGTTCGACTGGCTGTTCCAGCAGCCAGGCCGGACGCGGCAAATCCTCCGGCAGTGGCGACGGTCGGGCCGCGGCCTGTAGTGGTGTCCACCGCGCTGCGACTTCCGGGCGAAAGTCTGCTAACCGCGCCGGGCCGAGCACGTTTTCCGCGCCGAGCCGCGCGCTCAGCAGCTCGAGAAGGCGCGCATGATCCTGCGGCGTGCCGCCCGGCTCAGGAAACAGTGAGTCGGCCGGTGCGGCGGCAGGCTGCACACGCCGCGCGTCCAGTCTTACCGCGATCACCGGCGCCACAAGCTCGACGTGAGACAGGCGTTCCTTGACTAGCCTCGTGAGGTGCTCCTCGAAGCGTGTGGGCGCGCCCAGCGCGATCTCGATCCCGGTCGGCACGATCGCCTCGCGGCCGCGCTCATGTTCAAGCGACAGCGCGAGCAGCGTGATATCCAGTTGCTTTGCCGACAGCCAGCCAGTCAGCTGCAGAATGAGCCGACGCGCGACAAACAGCACCGCATCGGCATGCTCGACCCGATCGGGCAATTCGAGGCGCGCATTGAACGTCGGCGGTGTCTCCAACCATTCGTACGCGGCCGGGGCATCCCCGGTGACCCGATCGAGCCAGTCAAGCAGCGCGGTGCCGCAGCGTTTCTTGAGGCCCGCGCGCGGGAGCCGCTGCAGGTCGGCGAGTGTCGTGCAGCCGAGCTCGTCGAACCACCCGACATAACTGCGCGCCGGCGGAGCGGTGCGGATGGACGCGTGGGACAGGGCGCGCCGCAGGGACCGCGCGGTCATTGCGGTGCCACCCCGCAGGCCTCGGGCAAGCATCCACGCAGCGGGCCCGGACGACGCCACGGAAACTGCTCCCGTCACACCGAACGACGAAATGGTTTCGCGCACACGTCGTCGCAAGGCGCGAACGCCGCGGAACAGTCGGAGACTGCCTGTCACATCCAGAATCACAACGCGCTCGTTCTCGCGCACAACGTTAGCCGTGAACTGGAGCAGAGCATAGGCGACGCCGAGCAGGAGCTCGTCCTCCCGCGCGACGTCGCGCACGTGGATCTGGGCGTCCGGCGCAAGCGAGAGTACGCCGCCGCGGCGCATTCCTGCGACGACGCCCAGTTCCCGCGCGGCGCGGTCCGCAGCGACGACGCGATCGCGCTCGAGGACGACGAGGCCACGCGCGTCTTCATGCGACAGCGCTGGCCACCGCGGCCGGAACGCTTCGAGGGTGAGGTGCGGCAGATGCACGCCGATCCAGACTGACATGACGGTTCAACAATATCGGCGAGGGCGACAAAGGCACGAACAACGGCCTATCCAGTTGAGGGCCGCGGCGCTTCACGAATGCAACGTCGACGCCATCCCGGCGCGGCGTCAGCGCGAGCCTCAGCGGAGCCGGCGAAGCGTTGCGTGCGGCGGTGACCGGACGGAACATGAAAAACAGCGCGGAACCACTCTGCGCTGCCAGATTGAGCCGACGTAGCGCGTCAGCTCGTGTGGCCGCCTGCCACAGCAACACGGCGCCACACGTGCCGGCACGTAGTGCCTGTTCCGCGGCCCACAGCGCATCGGCGGTGCGGGGCGCACGGATAGTCACGAAACGGGCCGGATCTACACCCCAATACGCGAGCGCGAGCGCCTGCAGATGGTGTGGAGGCTGGACGAGCATGATCGGCCGCGTGGCCAGGCGGCCCAGCACGGGTGCTAGTAGGCGCAGCTCGCCGATCCCGGCCTGCTGGACGAGCAGTTCGACGAGACACCCGGCGGGCCAGCCGCCACCGGGCAGTTCGGCGGTCAGATCCGCATGGCCCGTGTCGATGCCGCGCGCGCCGGAGCGCGCAAGCTGCGACGCCCGCCAGAGCGAAGCATGGATCAGTTCCGGATTGGCAAGAGCGGCTTCCATCGGCTTTCGATCACTGTATAAATGTACAGGTTTTCCATTCTAGCGCACACGCGCAAAAGTGCGAGGGGATTCGGCATTGGCTTATGGGGGCAGATCTGACGGTCGGCCGTCATCGGCGGCCGCCGTCGCAGGAGTATGATTCCCGGACTGACGAAGGAGGGCACGGACCGTGTGCGTCAACTACGTCCCTACGAGGCGGAGCCGGTACGCCGAGCATTTCCAGGCCGAGCTGCCGTTTGGCGAATGGCCGGACGAGACCTATCGCGACTATCCCGCACCAATCATCAGGCGTGGAGCCGACGGCGGTCGCGAGTCGCTGCTCGGCACGTTTGGGATGAAGCCGCGCAAGCGCATTCCTCCCCATGTGCGCGACTTCGACACCATGAACGCACGTAGCGAGACAGTTGGCTCGAAGCCGAGTTTCGCGAAGTTCTGGGCGGCCTGCCAGTTCTGCCTGGTTCCGGCCGAAAGCGTGTTTGAGCCTCGATACCCACCGCTTCCCGATCTCGACGTCCCCAATCGCGACGAACTCATCAAGGCGGTGCTGAAGCAAAAGTCCGAGCGATGGGCGATCAGCCTTGCCGACGGCGAGCCGCTTGCGGTCGCGGGCTTGTGGCGCGCCTGGGACGAACCGGAGGGGAACACCTCCCATTCCTTCACGATGCTCACGGTGAATGCAGACCAGCATCCCCTCCTGCGGCAATTCCACAAGCATCTCAAACCCGACGGCACTCCGAACGAGAAGCGGGGCGTAGTCATCCTGCGTCCGGACCAGTACGACGACTGGCTGGCCTACCGAGATCCCGAGGTCGCCCGTACCTTCCTGTCGCTGCTACCGCCCGAATCCCTGGCCATTGCGCCGGCTCCAAAGGCGCGGCGCAGGTCCGTCGATGCCGAGACTCCCGTTGAGCACGGCGAGGATTCGCTGTTCTGAGCGGCGGGTAGGCTGCAATCTGAGTGTCTATCGGGCCACCCGAACGAGTGTCTATCGGACCACCGAGGCGCACGATTTTTTTCCGCGAAAAGTGTCCATCGGACCACCGCTGCGCGCGTCTATCGGCGCACCGCCGCTTTTTGCCACTCCCTGGAAACGCTTGCGGCACAAGGTAAGCAGACGCATCAATGCCGGAAGTCAGGGTGCATAACGCTGAACTTTCAGCCACTTCCCGCGCGTCTATCGGGCCACCCAATGCAATTCTGTGGATAACCTGCGCCGTCAGGCGTCTATCAGACCACCACACGCGTCTATCGAACCACCGCCGACGCGTCTATCAGACCACCGGCGTGGTGTCTATCGGACCACGCAACGGCGCCGGAAACCATGCCCGGCGTGCGCTCTGCGAACCGTAAACGCGCGCGCGGTTAACCGTTTATTTTTTTAACTTGGTTTTAACTGCGATCAGGGACGGCTCCACCACCGAGTGGGGCTCCGCCCCCCGGTGCTGGGTTCGCCGGCTAAAGCCGGCCCCACCCACCCGGCCCCACCCCCCAAAAAGAACCGTGGCCTTTACGGGGCTAGGGAAACGAAACCCCCACCTTCCCGCCAGGCAATATGCGGCAGGCACTAAGGGCTACGCCGGGCCGCTGGCCCGGCGCATCCCTAAGTGCGCGATAAAAGATTTACGGGGCGGCTCACCGCCCCGTAAATCAACGCGCTCGTGTGCGAGCCATTTGCCGTGAACCTTCACCGGTACGCAAGCGTCTACCCCGAGTACGGCAGTGAGGGGGCGCCCCTTGGCCCAATCTAGCCCGCCTGGTCCGCGTACTGGCCGCAGGAGCGGCTGCAAGGCATGGGCGAAGGGGTAGGGGTGCCCCGACGTAGAAAACGGATTGCGCGGCCGCACGCAATCAGGCTATTTTGCGGCCCAGCCACAGGGTGCCGAGCCTTCGGATTTCGACAAGGGCAGGGCGCCGGACGGCAAGACGATCGGCGCGGAATCGCTTGAGGTCGCAGCCACGTACGCCCGTGCCAGCGGCTGCTGGCCGGACTCGATCGACTCTCGTGGAGACGGCGTTACACGACGCCAGAAAGTCGAAGGCCCGCTTGCGCGGGCCTTCGACTGCCTTTTCATGGAAGAGAACTGCATTCGTACCCCAGCGATCGGGGTGAAGCTATTAAACCGCACAAGCATGCAGTCGTGCAATACCTTTTTACAATTTTAATCACTTATTACTGTGAGTATATTTTGTAAGCCAGTGCGATTTCGGGAAGCGGGTGAGCGGTGGTGAGTTCGACGCGTGGCCAGTATACTTTCGACCTCATCTACTCGGCGTCACATGAACCTTACCCTTCCTTCGCCCATTTCCGACGCGGTCGCGCTTCTCCAGGCCGATACTGCCGGTTCGGATGACCAGCTCCTCGACGTCCTCGCGTCTATCGTGCACCCCGACATGGTTTGCAGCCTCTTCGCGCTCCGTTCGCTCGAACCTGAGGCGAGAAGCCTTGCGATCCGTTGTATCGACCATGCGCTGACCGTCGGCCTCACATCTGAGCAAAGCGCTGTCCTCTACAGCCTGATTGAACCGAGGATCTCGGCACGGTTCTGAGCCGGCGCCTGCCCCCACATCAGCCGCCGCGCCGTGGCCCGGCAAGCCGGTCCAACCAAGCGGCGCGCCGGACCTTGAGCCGCACGCAGTCCTGCCGTCCTGCGCTTCAACCCCTGAAAAGTCGCTGCGCTGCGCTACCGCTTGCTACGCGAGAAGGCGCTCGCCGCGCGGCGTTCTGCCTCGCGCGTGAGTTGCTGCCGACATCCCCGTCCCCCTCGTTCGCCGTCCACTTCCCGCGACCGTAGCTCAGGCCTTTGCCGCGTCAAGGCGCGCGGGGCCGTGTCAGTCGCTGCGCTCCATCCCGCACCACCCCCACGCGTATCTCCTTGACCCGGCGCCGGCCCTCGCACGTTTTGTCGCGGGACGACGAACTCAGGGGAACGGCGGCAGCAGCGAAGCGCAGCCCGCTATCTCGGCAGAACCACTCTACGCCGGGACTCTGAATCTAGGGGCCCGGTCAGCACACCACACAGGAGCACATGATGGACTTCGAACAGTACCGCAAGCAATACCCGGCGAGCCGAACCTTCCAGCGATACACGAGTGAGCAACGGGCGAACCACGCGTCCAGCCACCGTCAGGCCGAGCAAGGCGGATTCGAACGTTTCCGCGCGGGACAGCATGCACCGGCCGCCTCCATCGGCAATGTGCCGCCGATCCACCTCACGTACACCGGCCCTCTCGCCGGAACGACGCTTTGCGGCGCGCCGCGCGGCGATGGGCCGGCCCATCACGCTGTCTATGCCCCGGTGCAGTTGCCGTCCTACCGGGCGCAGTGTTGCCGGGCGTGCCTTTCCACGTTCGCCGCAGCGTGGGCGGGCGAGCGCGAAAAGCCGGACTGGGTTGCCGAAGTCCTGTCCGCAGATCCTGCGGATCTCGCGGCTGATCAACTTTCCCTCTTTCCATCCGCAGGAGATTCGCATGCAAGCTGAACTGGACCTTTCCTCCGCGTCTATCGCCCATGGCGCGATCGCGAGCGCACGCAGAACCTCGGCCGTTGCCGCGCGTGTCGAGCGCGTGTTCGCGGCGATGAGCCGAATCGTCGAAGCGCCCGACAGCAGGCTTCTGCACTATCGGGCCGACTTCTTTACGCATGATCGAGCGTACCTGACGCGCACCTGCGCGAGTGGACTGTACGGCTGGGTGGTGCGCGTGAGCGGTACGCATCTGGTCCAGCTCGGCCGCCATCCGAAGATGCACGAGGAACTGGACGCGGCCCTCGGTCTCACGCGCGAGCTCGACTGTTACCTGGTCGACGCGGGGCGCACGAGCGTGACTGCTGTCAGCGCCGCACAACTGCGTGAGCAGCTGCGCCAGTTCCGGTACACCGTCGAGGGCGCGGGCGTGTGGCGTGGCGAGTCGCGGATCGCGACGATAGACGTCCAGATTACGCCGTGGACGCATGGTGAGCCGCCGAAAGGTGTCGTCAGCATTAGGTCTACCGGCGTGCCCCTCAGCCTGGACGACCTCGTTGCACTGGCCCAGATCGCCGAGTGCGAAGTGGTGCGCAAGTCCCAATCGCTCTTTACCGGAACACGTTCGGTGAGTCTCGACGGCAAGGACGTCTACGCGCTCATCACCGAGCGAGCCGCATAGGCGGAAGCGCCGCCTCGCCCGCCTGCGAAGGCGGGCGATTTTGCCAGGACACGAAGAGGACTTCAATGAACAGACCGATCAACCAGGCGGACGTGCGCGAGCTCGCCGCGGCCGGATATCCGATCGTTGAGAACCATGCCAGCGACACCGAAGCGCGGGGGGGCGTTGCCGATCCAGTCAAGGCGGCACGCGCTGGCGAGAAACGAAGACCGTGATTATGCGCACCCGCGCCCACGTGACGACCTTTCTCCTCGCGAGTTCCTAGCGCCAGTCCCGCTCCGGCGGGCTTCGCCGCAGGCATCCAGCCGGGCCGTGGCAAGCCGCGTGCGCCGGCGTTGCCGGTCACGCCGCTTGCAAATGCCCCGTCCCGGAAAAAGTGAAGAGACCGCTCCAGGGCTTCGCCCGGCGCGGGCCGCCCATTCCAGTCGCTTCGCGATGAGGCGCTACCCGCGCGGGCCTTTCGCGCGATCGCACCAACTGCGTTACGCGCCTCTCCCCGTCATCGCCCATGACGGCGACCGTAGCCCTCGGCGCCAGTGCGTCAAGGCGTGCGGGGCCGTGTCAGTCGCTTCGCTCCATCCCGCACCACCCCCCCGCACTTGCCTCCTTGACACCCTGCCTTCTCAGGCTCCTTGGGCCGCAGGGCGATGAACTCAGGGGAACGGCGGCAACGCTGCAACCCGGTTCAGCGTCCGCCGAAAGGAAACCCCTACTAAGGGCTCCGAATCTTGGGGCCCGGTCAGCAAAAACCAAAGGAGCTATGCGATGAACCGACGCGACACGAAACCTGACCTGCACGCCCTGCTGTACATCGAGCAAGGGCAAGGCGTCACTGAACTCGTTAGTGAAATCCCGAGATCTGTCGTCAGCGCGACCGGATACGAGTTTACCGGCGCAATCGAACTGCGAGCGTTCCTGAACCGCGAGCATGCGACGGCATTTGGTCACCGTGTCGTGTTGAACAGCGTCGGCCCTGAACTGACCGAGCTTCGCGCTGCCGTGCGCAAGATGGAGCGTATGCAGGAGCGGATGCGAAAGATGGAGAAGGAACTCGGCGAGGCCTCGACGTTCGCCGAGTACGCCCGTCGCGGAATGCGCGCGGCAGGCGTCGGTATCGTGCACGTCGCACGTGACGCTGCAGGACGCCCCCGGAACGCGTCCAACTACATCACCGTTCGTGCGGACGACGGAGGATCGGTTCTCGACGCCGTCGGGCGTCTCGAGACTATCGCGCTGATGCTGTTCGCTCGCCGCGTGGAGGCAGCATGAGAGCGCAACTGGTTGAACGCTGGGAAGGCGGCGGCAAGCACGGCCACTACCAGATCGACGTCGAACGATTTGAATCGAGGCCTGGCGTGCCCTTCTTCAACATCCGCAAGTCGCGCTGCGGACATGCGTATGACTCGGCGCTCGCGCGCAGCTCTGCCGAAGCGCGTCAGCGCGTCCAGCACACGGTTGAATGGGGACTCGCTGTCGGACCGACGAAGTACAGGCGCACTTATCGCGACGCGAGTCTCGCGCCAGTAGACCGGGACGTCGAACCCGTGCTATCGGCGCAGCCGAATCCGCATGAACTGGCCACCAAGATCGGCCTGTTCCTCGTCAGCCGGACCGGACGTTGGAATGGTCAGTGGCGCGGCAAGCTGCTGGCCGACGAGCAACGCGCGCTTCTCGGGCGCTACTTCGGACGCGGCACCCTGATCATCGATGGTGCCCGTGAGCGAATCCGCTATCAGGTCGAGCGCTTGTTCGGTGGCGGGACCGATACGAAGGCCGACCTCGCTTGGGCAGACCTCTGAGCAGCCGCGGAATCCACAACGTGACTTAACCGGCGGGCACCCACGCAGGTGCCCGCGATCTCGGATCAACATGATGAACCAACCCCTTTCACCTAGCGTCACGCTGCCCGGGAAATGGCCGCTGCGCACGCAGGAACCCGTCCGGTGCGCGCAGATCCGCGTGATCCTCAATACCATCGTGACGGACGCCCTCACCGCATGGCGATGCGCTCCGCGCAGGACGTGGGGCGACATCAGCAGGCTCGTACTCAGCCAGCTGGCCACGCTGGACCGCCTCTATCCAGAGGCGGGAATTCTCGACACTCCGATGCGACAGACGGTGGTCCGCTTCTTCGCCACCAATGTGGATGCGAGCATCACCGGTTTCGGTCGCAGAGAGGGAGACCCGCCGTCACCTGCTGCGCTGCGGCTGGTGTCCGCACTGCGTGCGGTGCGGGGGGAGGTCGATGAGCCAGCAACCCAGAACCCGCACTGTCGCGGACAATATCAATGCGGCGTTTTGGTGTGATCTCGCGCCTGAGATCAATGACTGCACGGCCGAGTCGCATGTCGGTGAAGCGTGCGTCCGGCTGCTTAACCTCTTCGAGCGCATCCTCCAGAACGACGAGCTCGAACCCGAGTTTCGGGCTGGTTTCATTCGCGACGCGCTGCACCGGTGCAGCATCTGGTACTTCGGCTAGGAGTTGTCCCGGCTCGTCCGACGTCTTAGCTAACCCGCCTCGGCGGGTTTTTTTTTGCTACATAGAGCGGCGGGCGTGATGGGCTTGCACTCCACGGAACGGCGAGCGCGCGCAAGCCAGCGGGGCTGTCGCCCCGTGAAACAGGGGCGACGCTCTTGGGGCTCCGCCGCCTCTCGCGGCGTCCGCCCCGGCGCTTGCCATCCCTCGTGCTCGCCGCGTATCGCGGCTCGAACAGATGACGAATCTGCTCCGCTGCACGGCTCCCACGTTCGGTGTCCGCGGCGTAAGGGCCGGCATCGCCGGGCCTGCGCAGACATTGTCGCAGGCCCGGCGACGCCTTCAAGGGCTTTCGCGGCATAAAGCGGGCGCGCGCCGCTTGCCCGTTTATTCCACGTCCCTTGACCCTGTCCTTGCTGACCCCGCCCGCAAGCGCCGAGCAGCACCAACACCCACACCCATCGGTGCTGCTCAACCCATCACTTTCTATGGAGCGCGCTATGGGCCGAATGATTCTGGGCGACTGCCTTTCCGTTATGCCGTCGATTCCGGCGGAATCCATTGATCTGATCGTAACTGATCCGCCGTACCTCGTGAACTTCACGGACCGGTCTGGACGATCAATCACCAACGACAAGACTGACGAATGGCTCGCACCCGCGTTCGCCGAAATGCACAGGATCATGCGACGCAATACCATTTGCGTGAGCTTTTACGGATGGACCAAGGTTGACCGCTTTTTTGATGCATGGAAGCAGGCAGGATTTCGCGTGGTCGGGCACCTGGTCTTCGCGAAGAGCTACGCATCGAAGGCTCGATACGTCCGGTATCAACACGAGTCCGCGTTCCTGTTGGCTAAGGGCAATCCACCGATGCCAGCGGACCCGCTGCCGGACGTATTGCCGTGGGAGTATTCGGGCAATCGGTTGCATCCGACGCAAAAGCCGGTGTCTGCCCTGGCTCGGATCATTGAGGCATTTTCCGAACCTCATGCGATCGTTCTCGATCCATTTGCCGGATCGGGTTCGACGTGCGAGGCGGCACACCGGGTAGGCCGTCGTTACGTCGGCATCGAGATCGACGAGACGTATCACGCCAATGCGATGCGCCGCTTGCGTGCATTGACGCTGAGAGCGGCAGCCTAGTAGTGCAGCGCCGGGGCCCGAGGCCTCGGCAACGGCCAGCCGGTCCGCTGCACCTTGCGCGCCCGCCGGCGTCGCCGGCCGTCACGCAAGCCGCGAGCCCGCGGCCCGGTGACCGGACGAAACCGCTCTTGGGGCCGCGCCGCGTCCCGCGGACTTGCCCCGGCGCGAGCCATCCCCTCCAGCCGAGCGGCGCTCCTGGCGTCGCACCGCTCGGATAGCGCGCTCGCCGCGCGGGGCGTTCTGCCTCGTCGCGGAGCTGCTGCTGCCGACACCCACCATTCCCCTGGTTCGCCGTCCACTTCCCGCGACTGTAGCTGCGGCCTGCGCCACGTCAAGGCGCGCGGGGCCGTGTCAGTCGCTGCGCTCCATCCCGCCCCAGCCCCCCGCGCGTGATTCCTTGACGCGGCTACGGTCCTCGCTCCGAACGTCGCGGGACGACGAACTCAGGGGAACGGCGGCAGCTGCGAAGCGCAGCCCGCCGACTCACCAGAACCGGCACCTCTCACCACCGAGCAACAGGCGGAACTCGACGCACTGGAAAAACGCTCGGACGAGATTCAGGAGCGGCTTGAGGCGTCGTACGACACCGACGAAGGTGATCCCGATTTCCTGACCGACGAGCAGTTCGAGACGTTGGAGCGGGAGAGTGATCGCCTGAATGCCGCGATCAGTGCCATCGAAGATCGCGATGGCGCGTTCACGCCCGAACAGATGGCGGTGAGCGGAGCAGTCGTCACCATCAACCATAACGGCGATCTGGAGGTTTGCCGGGGACTGGTGCGCCGCGAGGACCGCGCGCAGGCACGCGCGCAACTCGAAGAAAGTGGCGCGTCGGTCCCCCGCAGCCTGATCCGCAAGGAGAAGGGCGTCCATTCGGAAAAGCTCCTGCTCAACCTCACGGCGCATCGGACGGCCGCGGTGCGGTCCGCGCTTTCGCAGAATCCCCACGTGGCACTGGTGACGCTGGTACACAAGCTCGCACTCGAATATCTCGTCAAGGGATACGATCTCGACTGCCTCAGCGCCGCTCAGATCAGCAGCAAGGAAGCGTTCTACGACATGCACAGGGCAGCCCCCGAGATTGCCGAATCCGCCCTTGCGACCGGCATGGACGCCTACGTGGAATCGTGTCAGGCGATGCTGCCGAAAAATCCCAATAACTTGTTTGGCTGGTTGCTGGAGCAGCCGCAGGACCGGCTTCTGAGCTTGCTCGCGCTCTGCACGTCGCTGAGTATCAACGGCGTTTCGCGCGAGGAAGGGCCGAACGCGATCAATGCGATTGCGGGCGCGCTCAATCTTAACCTGTCGGCGTACTGGCAACCCACGCGTGAAAGCTATTTCAACCACGTTTCGAAAGACCGCATCGTGGCTGTCGTGAGCGAAGTCGTGTCGAAGGCGGAAGGTGCGCGGCTCTCGAAGATGAAGAAAGCCGAAGCGGCTCAGGCTGCGGAGAAGCTGCTGGAAGGTAAGGGCTGGTTGCCCGAGTTTATGGCCGCATCAGAAGTGAAGGAAAGCCGCTATGTCGGACGCGATAAGGAGGAAGAATCCGACGGCGACGATGCAACGACGCTCGCCTCGGACAGCACCGATCCGATTGCTAATGACGAGACGATGGGGCAACCGGTTCGCGTTGAGGTCGGCCCGTGGCCGTTCCCGAAAGCGGCGGACGTTGCCGTCGCGTTCGAGGCTGCGACTGAAAGCGTTGGAGGCGGCGAACAACCAGCACAGCACCGCGATGACGAACCGCTGCGCAAGTGGCCGTTCCCTCCGAGCAACCCCGACACGCCTCTTCGCGTCCGTCACGCGGCGTAAGACCGCATTCTCCCTCGGGTCTTCGGACCGTTTTCCCCGCCCTTCCCCGGCGGGTTTTTTTTCGCCCCCGTTTGGGAAAATGCGCCGCCAATCAGCGCTGCGTGATCCGTCCGTTTCGCGCCCTACGGCGCTCATCACGGACGACTCACGCAGCGAGGAGAGGACTCGGCTTCGCCGACCAAGGGGGAACCCCGTCACGGTTCCCCCTTGGAACTCCCTCCCTCGGCGGGCTGCTGAATCGCGTTTTAATTGTACTCATTGAAAATACTGATTAAAATAAAGGTGTGGCCCCTCAACCGGGGCCAAAAGACAGCGTGTGGAGACCCTTTGAAACCAAAAAACAGTGATCGAACGATGCACCTCTCGCACGCCGCTAACGCGGCGGCGTCGGCACATCGTTCGATCTTTAGCTTCGGCCGCTGCCGCGCCGCGTGCTCCGCAATATCTCGAACCGAAGATCGCGGGTATGCGGAATAACGTGTGGAAACAGCCATGACTGAACAAGTCTCACGGGCTAGGCGTCGAGCCTCCTGCGGAGTCTCGCCCCTCTCCCTTCGGTCGGGGCTGCCAGCGCCTCGCCGTCCGGTAGCTTCGCTCCCGGAAAAGCTCACCCTTTGTTGCGCCGTCTCTCAGCATGCTGCGGTAGTACACGGCCCTCGGATGCAGCATGTTTGCCCCGCTCGCGCGGGGCTTTTTTTGTGCGCCGAGCATGCGCAACAGCTTGGGGGTGCAAGTCCCCTGTCCAGCCTGATGGGGCGAAGGACTAGTGAAACGCAAGGGCGTCGTCGCGAGGCGGGGTCTGAAGGAAGCGTGTAGCAAAGCCATGACCTGACGAACAGAAATCAGATATGAGGCCTACCCGGGCGGACGAGCGAGCAAATGATCGCGAAGTCCACAACCATCAAGGTCCGGGGTGGTAGATCTGGCAGGTGTGTGGTGAAGGCGGTTGAGCTTACCTCGGGAGGCCTGCGCGGTGTCCTGGAATCAGGACTGGACGAACCGCAAGGGGCGTTGATCGCCGCGCAGGAGTCAGCAGCGGGCATAGTAGGGCGGCGACGCCTGAAGGCCCAAACGGAAAGGAGCGGCAAGTAAGCCGGAGAACTCGACATGGGAGCGCAGCAGAAAACGCATCGCGTCCTTGATGACGGAGAGAGGGGTGAAGCCCCGCACGCCGTTGATCGAGGGGCTGAACCTATGGCGGCGAACCCCGAGTCTGAAAGCCCGTCGGCGTGTGACCGGCTGATGGAAGAAGTCTGTGAAAGGGAGAACCTGAAGCAGGCGTTGAAGCGTGTGAAAGCGAACAAGGGTGCACCGGGCGTGGACGGCATGACGGTTCAGGCGTTACCGGCGTACCTGCGGGAGCATTGGCCGTCGATCCGGGCCACGCTGCTGAGCGGCACGTACAAACCGCAACCTGTGAGACGGGTCGAGATACCCAAACCGGACGGAGGTGGCGCGCGCAAGCTCGGCATTCCGTCTGCGCTTGATCGATTCGTCCAGCAGGCGGTACTGCAGGTACTGCAAAGGCAGTGGGACCCGACGTTCTCGGACTCCAGTTACGGTTTCCGTCCGGGACGCTCGGCGCATCAGGCTGTGGAACGCGCACAGGGTTATATCCAGGCAGGGCATCGCTGGGTTGTAGACCTGGATCTCGAGAAATTCTTCGATCGCGTAAGCCACGATATCCTGATGAGCCGGGTAGCAAAGCGTGTCAGCGACAAACGGATGTTGACGCTGATCCGCTCGTTCCTGACGGCGGGCGTGCTGGAGCACGGACTGGTTGGTGCAACGGACGAAGGGACACCCCAGGGTGGTCCGCTGTCACCGTTGTTATCCAACCTGCTGCTCGACGATCTTGACCGGGAGCTTGAGCGACGCGGGCTGCGTTTCGTGAGGTACGCCGACGATTGTAACGTCTACGTACGCAGCGAACGCGCAGGCCAGCGGGTGATGGGGGGGCTGAAGGCCTACCTCACCGGTAGGCTGAAGCTGAAGGTCAACGAGACGAAGAGTGCGGTCGCGCGGCCACACACGCGCAAGTTTCTGGGATTTACCTTCTCGGCGCAGGCACAGGTCAGGCGGCGCATCGCGCCCAAGGCGCTGGCTCGCTTCAAGGCGCGAATCCGGGAATTGACTCAACGCGGACGTGTCAGGAATTTCGTGTGCTGAGGTCGGTTAAAAGATCTCAGCTGATGGCGGCGGTGAATCGCTCGCCGAACAGAATGGCGAACTGATTGACTGCTTGCCGCCAGGTGATAGGCGGCATCTTCCAATCCTTTTCGATGTTGCGCAAGGCCAGAAACAGCAGTTTGCTGGCGGCTTCGTCGCTCGGGAAGTGGCCGCGGTTCTTGACGATCTTGCGCAACTGCATGTGCATGCTCTCGATGGCGTTCGTCGTATATACGATTCGACGCACCTCGGGCGGATAGGCGAAGAAGGGGATCACCTGTTCCCATTGGCGCTGCCACATGGCCGCGACGGTAGGGAATTTGCGCCCCCACTCGCTCTGCGCAAAGGCGTCGAGCGCCGCTGCCGCCGCCTCGGCCGTGGCGGCCTGATAGATCGGCTTGATCGCGGCAGCCAGCGACTTGCGGTCCTTCCAGCTCGCCAGATTCAGCGAATTGCGGATCAGATGCACGATGCAGGTCTGGATTTGGGCGGCCGGATAGACCGCCTCGATCGCTTCGGGGAAGCCGCGCAAACCATCGACCACCGCGATCAGGATGTCGTGCAAGCCGCGGTTCTTCAACTCGTTGAAGACCTTCAGCCAGAACTTGGCGCCTTCCGTTTGCTCGATCCACAAACCCAGCACTTCCTTGCGGCCGTCGGCGCGGATGCCCAACGCCAGATAGACCGCCTTGTTCTTGACCGTGCCTTCGTCGCGGATCTTCAGCCGCAGCGCGTCAAAGTACACGATCGGATACATGGCCTCGAGCGGGCGTTGCTGCCATTGCTCGACGTCGGCCAGCACCTCGTCGGTGACCGTGGAAATCAGATCGGGCGACACCTGCAGCCCGTACAGTTCCAGCAGATGGCCCTGAATCTCGCGCACGCTCATGCCGCGCGCATACATGCTGATGACGTGGTCGTCGAAGCCCGGCAGCCGGCGTTGATACTTGCCGACCAACTGCGGCTCGAACGTCGCCTGCCGATCGCGTGGAATATCCAGCGTCAGTTCGCCGTTGGGCGTGAGGACCGTCTTGCGGCTTGTGCCGTTGCGGTGGTTGCCCGCCTTGCCTTGCTCGGCCTCGGTTTCCAGATGGTGGCTCAACTCGGCCGCGAGCATGCGCTCGGCCAGTTGCTTCTTGAGCTGGCCGGCCAAGCCCGATTCGCCCAGGATCGACTCGGCATCCTTGCTCTGCACCTGGGCAAGCAGTTGATCGATCAGCTCATCGGGGAACAGCTTCGGCGCCTTCGGGTTCTTGCTCTTCTTGGTCACGGTTGCATCGGTCATAGGACGTTATTTCCGTTATCGTCTCATGGCCTCGGCACACTAAAAATCTGACAGGCCCCTCAACGCACGCGCGGGGTCAGCGTCGACCAGATGACCGGCACGCTGAAACGCTATCTGACAGGCTGGCGCGGCTACTTTGGTTTCTGCGAAACGCCTCGTGTACTCCAGCAACTGGATGAATGGATACGACGTCGTATCCGCTGCTTCCTCTGGACGCAGTGGAAACGTGGCCGGACCCGATTCCAGGAACTGGTTGCGCGGGGCGTGAGCCGCCACCTTGCCGCCCAGACGGCCGGCTCGCCACACAGTGCATGGCGTCTCAGTTGTAGCCCGGCGCTGAGCATGGCCCTGTCTAATCGCTACTTCCGGTCACTGGGTCTTCCGTCGGTGGGTCCTTCGCGGATTAACTGATCCGAACCGCCGTGTACGGACCCGTACGCACGGTGGTGTGGGAGGGGTCGGGCCGTGAGGCCTGCCCCTATCCCGATCGCTTCGCTCTTCGTCCTGACGGACGCGCTGTTGTGTCGCGCCGGAGGCGCGAAGGGCGCTCGCCGCGCAGCGTTTCGCCTCGACGCCATTCCCCTCCGCACCCCGTTCCCCTCGTTCTCGTCCAACCGCGCGACTCTAGGCACGTCGCACAGCCGGTCAAGGCGCGCGGGGCCGTGTTGTCGCTCCGCGACTGCCCGCCCCAGCCCCCCGCGCTTGCTCCCTTGACCGGTTGCGCTTCGCGCCTCTCACAGTCGCGGGACGATGAACTCAGGGGAACGGCGGCAGCTTCGGCAGGAGCCGCCGTCTCGGCAAAACCGGAACGCCGGGACTCCGAATCTTGGGGCCCGGTCAGCGGTATGGCAAAGACAGGGAGTAGCGACGTGGTGGAAAGCGAACGCAGCAACCAGTGGACCGACAGGTGGACCGCGCCTGAGAAGCCGGACACGTACGAGGTCCGCCTCTTTACCGGGGTTATTCGCAATGCCTACTGGACAGGGAGCACGTGGATCGACAACGCGGCCTGCAAAAAGGACGGCAGGCTGCGTAGCAACCGACAGCTTTTGAAGATGATCCGGGCGTGGCGCGTTCGCGACGCAGCATAGACGTGGCAGGACACACATCATGTATTCAGTCATGGCAACCGGTTCGAAACCCATGCAGGACCGCGCGGTCGCGCAGTTCCTTAGCTCTGTCCCGCGCGCCCAGCGGAGGTCGGCTCCCACAAACGCCAGCCGCGCTGCTGCGGTGCCGGCCGGCGAGCGGATATTTCTCGCGGTCCCGAGCCGGGACATTCAGAAGGCGTGCGCGCTTGGTGCCGAATGGGACCGGGAACTGAGGGTCTGCTGGATACCGTCGACCGCCGACAAAGGCCCGTTTTCACCTTGGATCGTGGACGACGCAGCGTTGCGCGCTGCGGGCTTCGACCGTGATGACGTGCTGGCCGAGTTTGCCGAAGCGATGAGGAGCTACGGCCTTGTGCCGAAGGACCTGATCGCGGATGGCAAGTGGCATTGCGCAATGGTGGAGACGCGCTCCGGCCCGCGGTCGCATGGCGGATACGTTTTGAACATGGACGGCGCACCGCGCGGATACATCCGCAACTTCATCGGAGGGGAAGGAGCGTGGCGCTATCACGCAGCCAAATTGACGCGTGAACAGCGGGCTGCACTGGAGGCACAGACCCGTGATCGTCAGGCAGCGCGCGACGAAGTGGTGCGCCGGGAGCAACAGCGCGTCGCCGAGCGGTCCCTGAAAATCCTCACCCAACTTCCCAGGATCACGGGGCGCGCCCATCCGTATCTGGAGCGTAAGGGCGTCGGCGCGTACGGGGTGCGCGTGGCCAACGCAGTAAAGGACGATATGTCCGGGCTGCTGAACAAGGAGGACTTTCGGCGCAGCAAGGCGACATATCTCGTTATACCTGGCCGGGACACCGATGACCAGTTCCTCACTGCCCAGGTTATCGGACCAGACGGATTCAAGATGTTCGTGCGCGACGCCCGCAAGAAGGGCGCATTTCACCTCATCGGCGTGCGCCGCACGCGCGACCTCGCGAATGCTCCGGCCGTGCTTTTCGTTGAAGGTTATGCCACCGGCGCGAGCCTGCACGAAGCGACTGGGCTCCCAGTGGTCGTCGCATTCGATGCGGGAAACCTGGTGGAAATCGCGCGGCTGTTCGCTGCGTTCCTGCCGGCGAACCGGCCGAAAATCGTCTGCGGCGACAACGACCAGTATTTCCTCGAAAGCGCGCTAGCCAAGATCGCGGAAATCGGCGGATCGCCCAATGCTAAACCGACGACCGTGCGGGTGCTGGCCGGGGCAGGGAATGCGACGCGCGAGGTACTGATCGACGCCGCACACGCTGACGGCCAGTGGCATCTGACCCAGCTGGGCAAATACCGCCTGTCGCTCGAAAGCGTGTGCGGCGTGGTTCGGGGCCTGACGCTGGACGTAGTGGTCCCGGACAAGCCGCACGTTCGGCTGACGACCCGCAACACGGGCGTCGAGGCAGCAGAGGAGGCCGCACGCCTGCTGCGCGGCCGCGCCGTGTCGCCCGTCTTTGTCTCCCTGGAAGACCGGCCGACCGACTTCAACGATCTCGCCACGGCCGAAGGCCGCGCGCGCGTCGCGGATCTCGTTCAAACCGTCCTGCCGTTCCCTCTTGTCGGGGATGCAGCTCAGCACAGCAACAGCTAACGACATGGCACGGCTCTACTACCACCACGACCGAGCCGCAGGTCAAGGCCCTAAAGGTGTCGAAAGACGTGCGCCCGGAATGGCAGTGCTACATGGTCGATTCCCGGGGAGACGTGCTGCGCGCGTTGCCGCTCACACCGATTTTCCAGATCGGTATCGTCCACATGGCCGATACCGTTGTCAGCTGCACGTTGAGTGTATGGCAGGCCGAGGGCAAGGCGCGGCACCTGATCGCGAGCACGCTCGTCGACCGGACCGAGCTACTCGGAGCGCTGCCGACGACAGCGCGAGAGTTTTGCTAACGTTCGCTCAAATCGATGAAGAGCGACAGTTTCGCTCGCCTAGTGCCGCGACAGTGGTTAGCCCTTGCTTTTCTGCTTGCCTTACCTTAAAGTAAGGAATAGGAGGTGTCACCATGACAGCAGCAACTATCACTTCGAAGGGCCAGGTCACGATCCCCGTGGACGTGCGCAATCAGCTTGGCTTGCAGTCCGGCGACCGGATCGAATTCAGCTTCAACGAGGCGACGGGCCGGTATGAGGTCTTCCCGGCCACACGCTCGCTCACGTCGCTCAAGGGCATCGTGAAGAAGCCCGCGAAACCGGTGTCGATCGAGGACATGAACCGGGCCATCGCCGAGCAAGGGGCATCCTCGCGATGATCGGACTGGATACGAACGTTTTGGTCCGCTACTTCGCACAGGACGACGCCGTTCAGTCGAAGAAGGCGACGGCGCTGATGGAGTCCTTGTCAACCGAGCGGCCGGGGTACGTTTCGCAGGTCGCACTGGTCGAAGTCGTGTGGGTACTTGGGCGCTGCTATGGCGTCGAACGCGAGCAGATGAAGGACATCATCGACTCGATGATCGGCACCAAGGAACTGGTCGTTGAAGGTGCTGACACGGTGCGAAAGGCCCTTCGCGTTTTCGCTGCATCCGCAAAGGCGGATTTCGCGGACTGCCTGATCGAGCGTTCCGGGCATGTAGCCGGGTGCGAGTACACGGTTACTTTCGACGCGACGGCCTCGAAGGTT
Source organism: Burkholderia sp. WTPI3 (assembly GCF_021483755.1). Classification (NCBI taxonomy): domain Bacteria; kingdom Pseudomonadati; phylum Pseudomonadota; class Betaproteobacteria; order Burkholderiales; family Burkholderiaceae; genus Burkholderia; species Burkholderia sp. WTPI3. The sequence goes on from NZ_JAGIXF010000023.1 coordinate 35,695, forward strand.
GCAGGGATGCAGTTGATTAAGTAATCGTGGCACAAGCCGATAAGCTGGAAAGCATGGAGGAAGCAACCCAACCATGTGCAAACTCGCGCTCGCAGCTGCAATCGCCGCGTCCGGCCTCGCTTTCAGCGTGCCGGCGCTGTCTTCGCCCTGGTCATCGCAGATCGAGGCGGCACGCCTCTCACACACGGCCGCCGCGCCCGCGCAGCGTGTCAACTGGTACGCATTCTCTCCCGATGATGACGGCATGGGGCTCGTGCTGTACGGCGTCTACTCAGCCCGTCAGTCGATACACGTAATCCCTACGTGATGACCTACCGACCGCTCCTCGCGGCGCTGGCCGACAAGGCCCGCGCCGGCGTTCAGGTGACAGTCGTCGTGGATTACGGTGAGAGCATCGCGAACGACCGCGATGGCTACATCCGTCGTGGACTAGCCTACTTGCAGCGCGCCGGCGCGACGGTCTGCGCCGTCGACGCCTACCGGCTGACACACGACAAGATGATGGTCCTCGACGGGCGAAGCGTGCAGACTGGCAGCATCAACTACACCGAGGCCGGTGCGCTCCACAACAGCGAGGACGCGGTGATCGAGTGGAACGACGCCAATAGCGCAGCCGGGTTTGAGCGGCACTTCCAATCGAGATTCGCGCTATGCCACCCGATCTGACAGAACGCCCACGGATGGACTCGTGCGCGCAATCGGCAGCCGGGTCCACGCGTGTTCTCGGTGCGCTTCACGTTGCCGTGAGTGTCGCCCAGCTCCTCTCCGATCGCGTGAAAGCATCGCTACCCGTGCGTGTCTCGCAGTGGTGTCAGCAGCACGTTGAAAATGACCCCGTCTCATTGATTGCATTCGTCGATTCGGCGATCTCGCTCCAGTCCATTTTTTCAAGTGCAGATCCGAAATGCGCCCAGATTTCTAACAGCGAATCAAGCACGTTGTTTGAGCCCTTCGGATAGGTCTTAATTGTCGCTTGAAGATACGAGCCAGCGTTTTTCAGCAATGCCTTTTGCACTCCCAGTAGCTGTCGCATAAGTTCTATCTGGTCCGTGAGATGCTTGTTTTCGGCTTCCACTTTTTCAACTTCAAGCTGGAGGCCGGTCATCTGTGGACCGTATTCAAGAACTCGTGCTCCTGCCGTTTGGAAGGACTCAGAGAGGCGCGCAACGATTTCCGCGTTCATTGAACGATTGTTTCGCCTCGCCATTTCAGCGATGCGATCCCTCATCCCATCGGGGAGGCGGACAACGAACTGATCGGCCGATCGGCTGGGTGCCTTGGTGTCTTTGCTCATGTGCGAACAATACTAGCCATTTGCTATTTTCCCCGATCACCACTTGCGATGATCGCACGTTCATACTACACCGCATCCACGGCGTTTACAAATTGGGGGGCTGATGAAACGCGCTAGAGCAATGCCGCAAGTCAACTCCGTTTCACGGTGCCGAACTGTTGCTCGTCGAGCACAACGGGCAGCCTTACACGCCGATGAGGCTGCTGGTTGAGGGAATGGCGCTGGATTGGAAAAGTCGGCATCGAAAGCTGCGTGGTCAAGACGACCATGCAGGTTCGAGTCGCTTTTCCTCCTGCGTCACCGAATTGGTGATGCAGCTTCCTGGAGACGTGCAGCGTCGCGCGGTTACCTGCATCGCACTCCGCAAACTCCCCGGCTGGCCGATGTCCATCGAGCCGGGCAAGGTCAAAGACGCCGCCGTCGCGATTTGATGATACGCCGCTGCAACATCAACTGTCGGTCTATCAGGCTCTGCTGACGGAGCAATTCGTCCCGACGTACCGGACCTAGCTCACAGCTCCGGCATGCTCATGCCGAGTTCAAACCCCAGGGCGGGGCATTTCCGGGCAGAGCCCGGAAACCGCTACGGCGTGCCCAGCCCGCTGCGCGGGCCGGTCATCGAGCCCCGTTCCGGGTCTCGACCCTGCGGGCTTTCATCGCTTGCCTTTCGGCTCCGCCGACCAGAAGGGGCAAGAGCCCCTTCTGGACTTCCAACCCCCTGAAGTGATGCGGCCTACGGCCGCATATGGGCGCTCGCCGCGCGGCGTTTCTGCCCTCGCGCGACGTGCCGCCACCGTCGCCAGTCCCCTGAGTTCGCCGTCCCTTTCCGCGACAGTAGACCACCACCACGGCCAGGCAAGGGTTCGCTTCGCCGTGTCCTCGCCCGTTCGGTGCTCGCCCTGCGGGCTGCGCTCCGCATGCGGCCTCCGGGCACGCCCTTGCCCGTCCGCGGCGGCGGTCTCCTTATGTCGCCGGGACGACGAACTCAGGGGACTGGCGGCAGCACGGAAGCAGCTGCCGGTCGGGCAGAAACAACCCCTACGAAGGGACTCGGAATCTTGGGTCCCGGTCAGCCTGAAACCTTTAAACCGCACGGAGCACACATGAAATCGAACCTTCTTCGCCGCATCGCCGCTTTCTTTCTGGGCTGTGACCTGAACGCGGAAATCCGCGTGCTGCATCGGTGGCGTCGGGAGGAAGACGACGTGCGCGCCATTCGTGTCGAGACGGTTATCGACGGTAAGCCCAAGCGGGTCACGCTGTACCGCCACGCCCCGAACAAGTGGTCGCCAATGCCCCTGTAAGCGCTAGCCGAATCCCGCCTCGGGTGACCGGGGCAGCCCGACATCTCATCTGATGGAGCCAAGCATGGACGATCGAAAATTCAGACCGAATCGCAATCGCGACGAGAAGCGGCCGATTCCCAATCCCGTTCAACATCCTTACTCATACAAGGTCTACCGGAAACTTGAGGAGTCTATCGGGTCCGCCAGCCATCCTCCTAGCCGATACGATATGTCCATTCCGTATCTGCGCCGAGGTCAGTGGTACGAGGTCGGTATGAATCTGGCGCTGTATGCGTTTCACTTTGATGCCGACGAGCCATGGCGTGAGTTTGACCTGATTGCGATTCATTTCCGGGGCAATGCCGCTCTTCGCGCGATCGCGAAGGGCTATATGGTTGAAGCGGTTAGCAATCGCGACGAAGAGGAGGAGCTGCATTGCGGCGGTCCGCACGCGCTGCAACAGAACGCCCTCAGACGCGCGTCCATCGCCCGAATGCTTCGGTTCCTTAGACGGCGACGTGGTGCATTTCAGCAGATGGTCGCACATTGGGACCAGGTCGGATTCTGACAGCGTTATAGGGAGCCACAACATGTCGAAAATCACTATCGACCAGATCGAACGAGCAATCAACATCTGGCGCGCGCGTCACCCGGCACCGGAAGGGCAGAACGAAAGCCCGACGCTCTGTGTCGAGGCGCGCGCACTCGCGGATGTCTACGCGCTGATGATTTTCCGCCGCGAGAACGCAATCGAAGCAGCCACCCTGACTGCTGCGCAGGTCGCAGCCCTGCAAGGCGCGCTCACGTAATACAGGCAACAAGTCGGAATTTTTTAACCAGGAGATTCAATGATGAAGAAACTTGCTGTCGCCATGCTGTTCGTTGTACCCGCCGTCGCGTTTTCGGCGACCTACTCTGTCACGGAACAATCGGGAGTTACCACGGGCGCGAAGCTCACCGCACTAGGACAGACTGGCTGTGTCTATGCGAACGTGCCAATGGCGTTGGGCGACATCCTGAACTATCCGGATGGAACGCGTCAGGTCTGTGCAAGCGGTCCGAATGGTCCACAGATGATCGACGTTGTCGCTGAGAAAGCGACGAGGCACTAACCACGGTCGGCTGACATATCAACACTGACGCGGTCGGTCTTGAGCAGGCAGTTTTTGCCAAAATCAACCGTGTAAACCGGATACCGGTTTTGAAGGAACTAGACATGGCGGCATATATCTACGAGGACGCGTGCGAGATGATTGTTACGCGCGATGAAGCGAAGGCCGAGATTGAGAAACACGACTGCGAGGGCGCCTTCGCCGCCTTTCTCGCCGAGGTTGGCGACCGCAACGAATATCCGGCCAAGGACGTTCTCGACTGGCTGGGCTACTAGGCGAAAAAGGAGAATCACGTGATCTACCCGACGCGCTGCGGTGTGAAGATCGTTCCGACGATTGACGGAAGTCTGCAGGCTGACGGCAGCGCAGCTGACGTGATCCAGCCGCTCATTCTGCGCAACCTGGCCGGCGTGACGTTACTCGAAATCCCCGCAGACGGCGCGTGGACAATTGAGCGGGTTGTCGATCTGCTTGACAGTCCGCGAGCATGCGAGTGCGTTACAGAGGCGTTCGGTGCAAACGCATTTATCGGCTCAGAGTGGATCGGGGGCACTGAGGTATGAATGCAGGGCTTAGCGCAAAGACGGTCGAACTCTGCATCGTCGCCATTCACGAGTGCCGAGCCGGCTTGCTGTCGATCAAAGGGCACGGCTGGGTGACGGTTCGGCGTGGCCGCATTGCCAAGGCAGCGCCGCCATCCAGTGCCGTAAGCGGCATGACCAACAATACGCCCGCTTGCGCGGGAGTCCGAAAGGGACGCAGGCGCTTTCGGACATCCAACCCCCTAGAATGATGCGGCCTGCGGCCGCATGAAGGCGCTCGTCGCGCGGGTGCTTTGGGCGCAATCGACCATTGCGGACGAGTCCGCCGCGACCGGCCCAGATGGAGACGAGAGCGACCTCGCGCGGGCCGCCGAGCTGGTGTATCAGACCGGATTCGATGCCTATCCAGACCTTCTGATGCCGGAGCTTATTCGCGGCGCTCCGTTGCTCGCGTCGCGCCGGCAGAAAGGCTTTGCCGACGCGCGCTGCGCCGAGGCGATATACCGGGCAGGGTTAGGCTAGGCCGAAAAATTGCGCATGCGAAAATCTGCCCACCGGTCTCGGTGAGTGGGTTTTTTGCGGCCGGCGCGGGCGGGGCGGCTTCTGCGCTGCGCTTCGAAGCCACCCCGCCCGCGCCGGGCAAAGCACTCGCGGTTTTGAGCAATGAATTGCTCAAAACTGGTCCGTCCGATCCGGCTCCCGGCGCTCACGCGCCTCTCGCCTGATCTCCCGAACGAAAGTCCGCTGCGCAGCGCATTGCGATGCAATGCCGCTGCTCGCGACTCCACGCTCCGGAACGCTTCGCGTTCCTACGCCGACTGTACCCAACATGCCGTGATATACGCGTGCGCGGCTTCGTTGCGCGACAGCCGGTGCCGTTCCATGTCGCCGCTAAAGTGATTCCGGCCTTTTCCCGCCCGGAATAGGTCATGCTGGCCTGGGCGATTGCTCCTGCGTCGCAATCGCCGGCGGATGCCGAACAAAAGGAATGGCGGCTGGCCGCTCGGGCGGCAACGTCCGTTGCACCCTTCGCACCCAGCCGCCGTCTCGCTCCTACCGCCGTGCTGCTAACACCGCCGAGTTTCCCACAAGCTCCACCGCACCCCGCGGTGACGAGTTGCCCACAACAAACACCGTTGTGGACAACTCCCGCGGCGGACGGCTCCTGCGATTTATGGACAATCGCGGCCGTCCGTTCGGTGCCGTGGATTTGTGGAAAACCCTACGCGGCCTTGGCTTGCTCCTGCTGTCCTGCGCGCGCACTGTCGGCACTGGTCGCCGGGCTTCCGCCAGTCGATCCAGCGCCGACGAGTGCGCGCAGTTGCGGCACGACCTTCTTCCATTCGTCGACCGGTATCAGGTCAAGACGCTCGGCCTTGAACAGATCGAGAATCGCCTTCCTGTTCCTTTCAATGTTTTCCCGTTCCTCGCGTCTCTGCTGTTCCCGAAGCGTCACCAGCAGCTTCTCGGTTTCGGCGATTCTCTCAGCGATCGATACTGCCGGTCGCCGTCCACGGGGCTTCTTGTCAGAGTTGACTTTCTCGGTCATCACATTCATCCCATAGTGAGGTTGTTGTCGGGGCATTCCGTAATGCGTGCGCGGTGCATCTTCGCTTCCTCACGCCAAAAAATCAATTCCCCGGAATGCCCCGACGGGGTAGGGGCCCGCCTTTTCCCGATATTCCGTTGCAGCAGGAAAAGCCAAAACCGCCCCTCCCAGAAGGACAGACATTACGCACGTACCGTGCACACGTCAAAACCATCGCAAGCACATGATTTATCGCGCTTTTTCATGCACCAAAAATAATACACATCCATGGCACTGAGTAAAATAAAAATGTAGAATTTCGAACAGAATCCGGGAGATAGATAGTGGTGCAAAATGCACCACTCTCCGTGAAATCAACTTCTAGTGAGAGAGACCAGCAACCGTGAAGCCGTCAGTTCACTACCGCGTCGATTGGGACGAGTTTGAGCACCTGAAGGAAGAGGCGAAGCGACGAAAGATCACTCATAACGCGCTCGCCCGCCTGTACCTGCGCGACACCATTGCGGGTTATGACCGCAAGCACGAGGTTCTTCTTGCGCAGATCGAGACGCTACGTGCCGAGGTTGCCCGGCTCCAGAACACGCTGGAAAAGCAAAGCGTACTCACCGCTGGGGCGCTCGCCTCCTCAGCCATTCCGCCGGGGCTGGCGAACCCGATGCCCGAAAACATCAAAGACCAGGTGCGCGGTCACATTCGCGAAGCGATCAAGCAGGGACGCAATATCGATCGCGCGTACGACGATGGGAAATTCAACGGGGAGTGACGCTATGTTTCTGCCAGTCCAGTTTCAGTCAGTCAACCACGCCGGGCAGCTTCAGGCCGGCGAATACCACGCTTCCTGCCGCACCTATACCTCACGGGACCGGGCGTCGACGATGCTGTATTTCGAATATCGTCGGCCCGAGGACGAGCTGGTGTCCGCGTGCGACGTGATTCTGATCGACCGAAAGGGACAGGTGCGAGCATGCGATTTTCTCCGCATGGCCGACCGCAGCTGGCGCGACAGCTTCGGCGCACGGTCCGACTCGTTGCTGGCTCTTCTTCCAGGCGAAGTGGCGCACTTTGAGCTAGTTGACGAGGCGCGTCTTGGCGAGCTTCATGTCCGGGAGGCAGAATGATCGACAAGGTCATATCCAACGCCGGCGCAGGTAGGGCGCTATTTCTGACCCGCGTGAAGCTCACGGTGCATGCCGTTTCAATGTCGCTCTGGACTGGGGCGCTTCCCGGTGTCGTTGTGCCTGTCGTGCTCTGGGGCGCAAGTCTGTCCCCGCGGGACATCGACGTGGTCAAGCAAAATATCATGTCTCACATGGTCAATGCGGACACCCCCCGAAAGTGGGTGCTGCGGGACCAGTCGGGGGACCCGGAAGTCCTCACGGTCGTCAAAGCAGACGGTGAGGAGGTGCAGCTGCTAACACCGGCTCAATACCGGACGGTGACAGCCGATCTGTCTCGGCAGGTTCAGGTATTTGGATATGTGATGCTGGCGAGCGCCATCTGCGGCGTGCTCGGTTATGCCTCGGTCTGGATGTCGCTCAGCCGTCTCGGAAAGCGCGCGCGGGAGAACAAACGGGTCGACGGCGTCGAGGAGCTGGTTGAACCGCGGGAGCTTTCTAAGCTGGTCAGGAAGGAGGAGCCGGGGCCGTACACCATCCTCGACGTGGCGCTACCGAAATCGGCGCCGATGCAGGGCATTCAGTTCATGGGTGCCCAGGGGACCGGGAAGTCGCTTGGCATCCACGACCTGATGCAACAGGTTTTTGCAGCCCAGCGCAAGGCCATCATTTACGACCAGAGCGGCGAATACTTCCGCGCCTACTATCGGCCGGGAAAGGACTTCTTCTTCAATCCGTCCATGTTGGGATCGGTTCGATGGTCGATCTTTAAGGAGCTGCAACACACCTACGACGCCAACACGCTTGCGCACGCCTTTTTACCGCCGAAGGCCGGCGTCGTACACGGCGCCAATGCGTTCTTTGAGGATGCGGCCCGAGCCCTGTTCTCCGTCATGACATTGCGGTTGAGGCAGCGCGGTGCGGTTTACACCCGAACCATCGCTGAGGCCATTTTGGCCATGCCGGATGACGAGCTTGAACTGCTGATCAAGGAGTCCGTGGCCAGCTCGGCTGTCGGCGGCGATTCGAAAGGGCAACGGCAGGGCGTGATCAGCTCGATCGCAATTTACCTGGACGGCATCGCAGCGGTGCCCGACGGTGAATGGACGTTGCGCGAGTTTTTCGAGGCAGACGACGATGCGCGCTTTTTTATCGTCAGCACGGACGACACGAAGGCGATGTTCGCTCCGCTGTACCGACTGCTGCTGGCGATCTCGTTCGGGATCATCGCGGCCAAGCGGGAAATCGTCCACTATGACCGCTACTGGTATTTCCTTGATGAAGTGCACGTACTTGGAGATATCAAGCTCGACGAAACGCAGGCGACGCATCGGAAATACGGCGTCTGCGTGGTAACCGGTATCCAGGCGGATACCCAGTACGTAACGTCGATCGGGCACGAGCGGGCGAGGACGCTGATGAACGGATTTAACACGTCGGTAATGCTTCGTGCCAACGAGCCCGAAATGATGGACCGAATGGCGCGGCGACTTGGACGCATGGACATGGAAGTGGTTTCCAACGGCAATGCAATTGCCGTAACCGACTGGCGCGACGGGGGGCAGGTCAATCAGGGGCAGCAGGAGAAGTGGCTCGTTATGCCCTCGAAGATCGGCCGGCTCAAGAACTGTACCGCGTATGTTCAGATGGCCGGCGACTACCCATCAACGCTCGTGGATTACCGGCACTGGCTCCCGAAATGGTATCGACCGTGGGCGCGCGCTAATCGCTTCAAGGCGCGTCAGGACGATCCGCCTCGAGATCCGCGCTTCAAGATTAAGGTCGCCGAGGGGCAGGATGCGCTCGCCAGTGTGAGAGCCGAAGCCGAGGCGAAAAAGGCGGAGGCCGAACGCGCAGCAGAAGCAAAGAAAGCGGTCGAGGCTACGGGAAAATGGGTCGTCACAGACATGGAAACCGGGGAAATCGTCCGGGCCGACGAGGCGCGACGGGAATCAGTCGCGGAAGCGGCGGGCACCGGTCAGGCGACCCAGAACGATGACGAGGGGGGGCTCTTCTAGTGAAAGGCCTATTTATCAAATGGATGCTGACATTCGCCGCGATAGGGATAGCGCTTCTCTGGGTCTTTTTTCCTCAATTGCGCTCAGCCGCCGGCACCTGGGTCTCGGGCAACGATACAGGCGAACCGGTATTGCAGGACGCGGACCTCGCGGGCATCCGCGCGGTCAAATTCCTGCCCCCGGGCGAAAGCATCGTCAAGGTGGCCGTGTCCGGACTTCGCGTCATTGAGCACGGTCCAGGCTATGCCAAGGTTGGCCTGACGCTGACCGCCAATCAGCCCACCTCGCTCTATCCGAATCTCAGGATATACCTTCAGGCGCACGGTAAGACCGTTCGCACCGTTGTGCTATCCGCGAACGAATATGAACATCAGGCACGTCTTTCCAGCGAGGAGGTCAGCGTGAACCTTGCGCTGCATCCAGGCGAGACCGGGTTCACGGCGAGCGCCTTTTACGGCCGCGACGGGGCCTGACATGATCTCAATGCAACACATCAAGAGCGCAGGCGACGCGGCCCGATACCACGATAAATCGTTCAGTCAGGAAGCAGGACAGAAGGCCGATAACTACTATATAAACGAGCGGGCAACGGCTCGCTGGGAGGGTCGAGCGGCAGAAATTCTTGGAATCCGGGGCGAGGCGGTCGAGAAGGAGGATTTCGTCAAGTTTCTGAGCGGCAGGCTGGTCAACCCGGAGACCGGCAAGGAAGAAAACCTCGCGCGGAACGCCAAGGGGGAGAACCGGCGTCCTGGGATGGACTTTACGGTTGCGCCCCCGAAGAGCGTCTCGATTGCCGGCCTCGTCGGCGGGGACGACCGGATTGTCGCCGCCCACCTCGTCGCAAACGCCCGGACGATGGAGTGGTTTGAGAAGCACGCGTCGATTATCCGGGTGAAGGACGACAACGGCCGAAACCGGCACGAGCGCGCTGGGAATCTCCTGTATGCGAGCGTTCTGCACGAGACCAACCGGGAGAACGAGCCACAGATTCACAGCCACAACGTGATCGTGTCCGCGGTGTACGACGAGAAGCGCAAGACCTGGCGGAGCCTGACGAATGACATGCTCCTGAAGCTGCGTGCGCAGGGCGACGTAATCTACAAGGCCGAGCTCGCCGGCGGGCTGAAGGCACTCGGGTACGAACTTGAATACGCAGAAAACGGCGTCGACTTCGAGATCAAGGGGTTCACCCGCGAGCACGTGGAAGCGTACAGCACACGAGCGGCACAAGTCCGGGACGCCTTGCTGAAGCGCGGTATCGACCCGGGCGAGGCCAGTTTCGATTCCCGGCGCGTCGCGAAGCTCGATAGCCGGGCCGCGAAGCAGGAGCATCCGCGCGAGGTCCTTCAGGAGATCTGGGAGGACACCGCACGGACTGCGGGGATCGACGTTCGCGCGGTCGTGCAGGCCGCTCTCGAACGGAGCCGCAGGGCTGTCCGCGAGCAAAGCGCCGGCAGCGACGGACGATCGGCTGAGATGGGCGTGACGCCGGCCGGTTCGCAAGCAAATACGCCGTCAGGGACGGCGATGCGACCGGGACGAGGGGCGCAGGCCCGCGAGGCGACACGCGAGGGCGCTGAGCTGGAGGCGAACTCGGCGGCGATGCGAGCGGTGTCGTGGGCGATCGAACACCTCACAGAGCGCGAGCAGTCTTTCTCGCTGATCGACCTCGAAATCGACGCCGTGCGCTTCAGCCGAGGCATGATCGGAGACGTTGAAGCGGCCGTCGAGCAGCACATCCGAAACCACATGATCGTGCCGCGCGGGACCGCCGAGGACGGGAGCGAGCTGTACACGACCCATCGCGCCATCGACAGCGAGATGCGCCTCGCGGAATTCATCCAGTCCGGAAAGGGCGAGGGCAACGTGATTCTCACGAATCCGGCTGAGTTCGACGCCGCGCTGAAAGCCTTCGAGGCAAAGAAAGAGCAGGAGACCGGCAAACCCTTCAAGCTCTCGGACGAACAGGTGATCGCGGCGCGCAACGTACTCATGCACCCGGATTCGTTCCAGGGTGTCCAGGGCGAGGCCGGCACGGGAAAGACCGCGGCCCTCGCTTTCGCCAACGACGTGACGCAGGCCACCGGATGGGAAATGATCGGGATGGCCACGTCGGCTGCTGCGGCGAAGGAGCTGGAAGCGTCGAGCGGCATCAAAAGCAGCACAGTGGCCGCCTACTTCGCAACCCGGGAGACGCAGATTCGCGCGCTCGAACTGCGCCTTGGGGAGTTGCGCGAGGCCCTCGCTACCCGGGAGACCATCCGCGACACCGACGCCCAGCGCCTCGAGTCACGCCGGTTGAGCGTCAAGGGCTCAGACATCGACTTTGGGACCAACCGCTATACCTTTGACCATCAACGTGGCGAGGTATTCAAGTCGCCCGACAATCTCCGCAATGCGATTGGCGCTGCGTTGACGGAGTTAGCGGCGAGCCGGCGAGCCGACGCGATGGAAGCCCGGCAGTCGGCCGAGACGTTCGGTGAGCGCGCGCGGGCCGCGGTGAAGGGCGCGGTGGTCAACGTCGGCGCGTCGCTCGGGCGGCGACTTTCCACCTTTGAGCAGGTTGGGACCGTTGAGGCGATCGCGGCGCGCCACACCCTCTATCTCCAGCGGGAGAGCGCAGGCGCCGAGTTGCGCCACGAACTTCTGGTAAAGGAGGCTGAGCTTGCCAATCTCCGCCGGTACGGCAATGTGGACGGAAAAAAGACGTTGATCGTGATGGACGAATCGTCCCTGACCGGCGCCTTCGACACCGAAAAGATTGCGAGTCTTGCGCGGGAGATCGGCGCGCGGGTTGTGTTCCAGGGCGACATGAAGCAACACGGCAGCGTGGCGGCTGGCCGCGCTTTTGAGCAGGCGCAGAAAGCTGGCATGAACGTGTCAGTGCTGGAGGAGACGCGCCGCTTTGTCAATGCCACCGCACAGTCGCAGCAGGCCATCATGGAAATGAAGGCAGGCCGCTACAGCGACGCGATCGGGATGCTCGACATGCTCGAAGTCGAGAAGGGGGACCTCGCCGTCAAGGTCGCGGAGCGCTACCTCGACAACCTGGAAGCACTCAAGCAGCGCGGGGTCGAACACCCGAGGGTCGGCGTTGTCGCGATTACCAACCGCGACCGCAAGGCCATCAACAGCGAGATCCACGCATTGCTCGCCAGTCGCGGACTCGTCTCTCAAGTGGGGTTTGAGAAGCCGCATCTGGACGATCCGAAGCTGACCGGCGCCGAGCAGCGGCACGCCGTCATGCTTCGCGAAAAGAAGGTGGACACACTAATCTACCGGAAGACGTATCGGGAGATTGGAGTCGAGAGGGGCGATGTGTTGCGTGTCACACGCTACGACGTCGACAAAAATCGGGTCTTCGCCGTCAACCGTCTCGGCAAGGAAGTCGAAATCAATCCGCAGCGACAGGACTACTTTTCGCCCGCCGTTCGCGAGACTCGCTTGTTCTCGGCCGGAGATCGGGTCGAAACGCGCGCGATCATTCGGCTACCAGAACAGGCGCTGAAGCGCATTGATAACGGTACGCCAGGCGTCATAACGTCCATCGACGAGAAGGGCGCCAAGGTTCGATGGACCACAACCGGCGACGAGTCGTATCTGACAAATGACGATATCCGGTTTATTGACCACGCTTACGCCCACACCTCGTACAAGGAGCAGGGCGCCACGAACGATCGCGAGATCATCGCTGTCAGTCTTACCGGCGCAAAGGTGTTCAATCGCGAGGCGGCATACGTCGCGGCATCGCGCGCGCGCGACAACACCGAGATCGTCACTGAGGCCCGCGACGCGATGCTGAAGAACGCCGGCAAGGAAGTGGGAAAGACCACTGCGGTCGACTTCGAAAAGGTGGCTGCGCCGCAGCCAATGCAAGGAAAGAACGTCGGTCAAGAGCAGGCGCGTACGCAAACCCAGACGTCGCGTCCCGACCGCGTGCGCGAGGCGCCCGTGGGGGCCGAGCCTCGCAAGGAGCGGGAGATCGACAAGCAGCAGGCGCGCGGCAATCTCCTACAGTTCTGATCCCCGGACGGACGCCTCATAAAAACGGCCCGCATTGAGCGGGCCGTTTTCGCTTCCGGACACGATCAGAAGTGACCGCGGGCCAGCGTGATCACCACGGCGAGACCGATCGCGACAAATGCGAGCTTGGTCAGCCATGCGTTCTTGCGAGCCAGTTTCTGGTTCAGCGTTTCCTTGTTTGCTTCAGTGGTCATTCGATGCCTCCTTTTGGCAATTACCGTTTGCAACACATGCGTCCCACATCGAGACGCGTTCCTCGAAATCTGCCTTGCGAGCGGCGGCTACCGCATCCGGGGTCGTGTCTGCGCCGGCGAGCGTGACGATCGCCTTGACGAGAGCTTCCTGTTCGACCTCGGGGGTCTTGGCCGTCTTGTAAGCGATGATGATTTCGCCTGGCGTATCCGGCTTGAAGTCAACGCGCCGCACATCGATCTGCTGGTAGGTTGTGGTGTCGAGCGTCGGGAGTGCGGCAGGGATCATGGCTGCCCGAGCCGGTCGCGGCAAGTTTCCGATCTCCTCGGCGAAGCCGGAGTTCATCATCGCGTTGGCGCCAACGGCGGTGCCCAGCGCGTGCCCGGGGATGAAGAGTGCTCCGATCGACAGCACGTCGCCCGCGATGTCGCGCGCCCTCACGCGCGACGGTAAGGTGTTCGGGTCCCCTTCGTGCAGAACAAGCAACTGACGATAGTCGAGCTGCGCCTTCGCAAACTTCGGGTAGTCCGCCGGCACCAGTGGCGTCGCATCGAGCACGTGAAAGAGATACGCCGACTTGCGCACAAGCTCCGTTTTCTGGGCCTTGAGGTCCGCCTCCACGCCGAGCGTGACCGGATTGTCGCTCACGCCTTGGAGCACGAGCGGGCTTCCCCGGTAGCGTGTGCCGTCGAGGACGACGTCGTACGATACCTGACGGTCGTGTAGCGCAGCGAGGGTGTCAGCTTGTGCGGACGTGTCGCCAGACCAGAGATCGATGGGCCGGACAACGATGATGTGTGCGGAAGGGGTGTCCAGTTCAACGGGCTGCGCGCTGCTCGCGAGCGGTAACGCTGCGGCGAGCGCGGCCACTAAGGCCTGTAACGTCTTTTTCGTTGGTCTCATTCTTCAGGTTCCGAGCTTGAGGGTCCGGCGAATCTTTTCGCATATGGTGGCCTGCTCCGCAAAGGCGCCCATATTTTCCTTCAGCGAACTGTTTTCGGGCAGCAACGCTGCGAGCTGGTCGCCGAGCGACTTGGCCTTTGCCTCGGCATCCTGCTTCTGTTGGGTAAGCGCCTTCACCTGCCCGTCCAGCGTGGCGAGCTTGTCGGACTGGGTCTTGTACTGTGCGGCGAGGTTGCGCTTCTGGACATAAGTGAGCCCAGAAAAGGCGAGCGATGCGACAAGTGCGACCGCGCCGATCGCGGTCAATACCTTGGTCAGGATCTGCTTGAATTTGGACATGTTCAGCTCTAGTTCGATGGATAGGATGGGAGAACGGAGTTGGTGCTGGATTGTGCTGACCCGCTCGAGCTGTTCTGCTCGATCGGGGTGTAGTTACCGCTGATATTGGTTGGCAGGTTCTGTTCGGCCTGCTGCATCATCTGGTTCGTGAAGGCACTGAAGTCGATCTTCGAAAAGTCGATCGAGCTGATTTGCGCCGGCGTGAGTCCACCGCAGCCCGCGAGCGGCAATCCCAACTGCGTCTTGCCCTGGATATTGATAATCTCGGCCAGTACCGAATTGAACGAACAGTAATTGTCGGCATACTGGATGCACGCCCCGAGCACGCTCTTGGCGCAGGTCTCGTTGATGAACGTGCTCAAGCCCGCGCCTTTGTGCAGGGCAAGCATCTGCTCCGCCTGGGAGCAGTTCATGAGCTGCGTGATGATCTGAATAGCGACTTCAGCGGCGAAGACATAAGGGTTGAAGGCGAGGTAGCCGTCTGACCCAAATGACGCGAGCTGCATGTTTGCGCCGAACAGGCCGCCGCTCATTGTCCCGAATCCAACCGTGAAGCCGAAGGCGCCCACGGACACGCCATTGGCCGCGAGATTGGTGCCAAGCGTGCCGCCGCCGTTCGCCGCGTTCAGCGAGAACGCCGTGGTGAAGTTCTCGGTCAGCGCCTGCGTGAAAATGCCGTTCGTGTACATCGCGTCGAAGACATACGGAGAAGCGAGATCGATCAGCTTCTCGCCGGCATACTTCACGACCGATCCGGCTGCGCCGATCGCGGCCGACATCACGACACTGTTTGATTGCGCACCCGGCGTGCTCTTGCAGCAGTTCTGGATGCCTTCGTATCCCTTGCGGCAGCTCTCGGCAACGCCGGCAAAAATGCTGTTCCCGTCCGTATAGGTCTGCGCCTCGCCTAGCATCTCTAGGCCGAGGGCGCCGGTCAAAAACGAGTTATTTCCGTTCGCGGGCGTCGGAAACCCGCTGTCATTGAATAAGCCGCTCGTGCAGTTAAGTTGCTGCGCGGTCTGCTGCGGTTGTGTTTGGCACTGGTAGGTGTAGGTCCACTCGTCGCACTTGCCGGTCTCTGCAATCGTGTCGTTGCAGACGCTTTTAACGACGCCGCACGACGGATCATTGCGGTACTGCGCGCACGTGTCGGTAGTCGTGCCCTGGCACGCGTAGTTGTAGGAGTATTGCCAGCAGCTGTAAGGCACCTGCAGCGCACCCGAAGGCAGCGACGCGGTCGAAAGACAGAGTTGCTGGCCGGTTGGGCTAGTCTTGCAGGGAGTCGTATCGACGCAGGTCTGGGAACCGGGAACCAGCGAGCAGGCACCCGCCGCGTAGGTTTGCGCAAGCGCGGCCGGTGGGTGCGTCAGCAGTGCGAGGAGCGTAGCCACGGCCGGGAACCAGGAACGGTGATTCGATGTCACGCAGGTATCCTTAATTGGTGGGCGTGGGCAGCGAGACGCCCGCACTCTGTTCGTACTGGGTGCAGGTATCCGTCCACGTCGTGGTGACAGATTGCTTGATGCAGTTCGTACCGCTGAGCGACTGGCCACTCGGACAGCTGTAGGTCACCGTTGGCGAGGTGGTGGTAGTCGAGACGCACGACTGGCCCTGCAGCGAGCCACCGCTCGGGCAGGTGTAGTTCGCCCCGACGGTGATCGTCTGGATGCACTCGCTGCCGTTCCACGTGTAGCCATTCGGGCACGAATCGAGCGGCAGGTAAAAGCCGACCGTGAAGGCACAGGTAATGAGCGGCATGCCGTCATACGTCGCGGGGCAGGCGTTGAACGGGAAGTTGAGGCCTTCGCAAGCCTGGGACTGCTGGCCGGCCGTGTTCGTGAGCGTCACCATCGTCATACCCGATGGGCATGAGGCGGTGCCCGCAAGGATATTGGTCTGCACGCACTGGTTACTGCCGGCCTGCACATAGCCGGCCGGGCACGAGATGGACGGCTCGTAGACGTAGGTGTGCTGGCACTCGCCATTGACGAGCGTGCCTCCGTTCTGGCACGAGTCGACCGAAATCGCCTGCGTCACGGTGTTGGTAATCGTCGCACTCAGATACTGCGAGCAACTGTTATCGTCCTCGTTCGTTGAAACGACACAGGTGTTGTTCGCGTACTGCGCCGGCTGGGTGACGACCGTCTGGCTCGAGCAGTTCTGCGTGAGCGTGCTGGTCGCGGTGTTCGCCAGATTGCCGGTCACCTGGAACATTGGGTCGCTTGGGGTGACCTGGTTCCCGTAGCCATACTGCGACTGACCGGCGCCATAGGTGCCGGCGCAGTTGGCAGACGAGCCGAACTGGCTCGCCGTTGCGCCGAGTACCGACTGTTCGCCCGTCGTGGGTGTCATGCACTGCTCGTTCAGAAAGTTGACGGCGGCGCAATACTGATTCTCGTAGGGGTCGCTCCCCGGGGTGTAGCTCGCGCAATACGATTCGGCCTGACGTCCATAGGACGCTAGGCTCGAGCTCTGGGCTGCAGTGAGGGCGTTAGACGTGGTGTTGGGATTGGAGAAGCCACCGAGCCCGGAGGGCACGGAAGTGCTGACACCCGTTTGCGAGCCCCACGTGCTTGTGTTCACGCCAGACGGATTAACGATCTGCTGCGGCGAGGTTGGCGCGATCGAGTTTGCAAAGGCCGTCCCGTTGGCTACGTCGGACGCGCTTTGAGCGAAGGCGGCCGACATCCAAAGCGCGAGCACGAAGGGCAGGAGGCGCTTCATTGCGACGCTCCAGCCTTCGTAGGCACCGCCTTCGTCTGCGCCCTGCGGACGGCCTGCGAGGCCTGCTGCGGGGTCATGCCGCCGGCGGCGATCGCGGTCTGGATAGCGGCCGCCACTTCTGGAGTGTCGACGGGACGGGAGAGGTCCGGGCAGATGGCTGTTGGCGGAACGAGCTTGTCCGGTTGGCCCTTACACATACGCAACGGCGGGTCGCCGTCGGCGCATATGTTGAACTGGCCGGCCATGTCCGAGTAGAGGACGTGGGCGCTGGGTTGCCCGACGATATAGGCCACGCGTCCGCACTGCGGCTGCTGCTCAAATTTAGCGACCCTCCGAACGAAGATCACCACGGTCCCGTTGTCCCCGGTCCGCTTCCTGATTGCGGCGATGGCAGGTGCGAACTTGCCGTCGCTCGCGAGGGGCGCGCTAGCTGCCCCGTCAACGATCGCCTGCGTAAAAACACTCGAGGGTGAGTCGTCGGCGTGCGCAACATCCGCGGCCAAGAATGCGATCAAGCTGATGGCCATGGCTGAGATGGTCAGTCTCATTGATTCCCGTCCTTATTGCTTGGTATGGCTGACAAATGGGGCGAACTGATCGACGTCCTGCTGACGGAAGGGCAGGTACGGCACGCTCCACGCATAGTGAAAGTGATTCGACGTGCGTTCCTTTTCGAGCGCGCGAATCTCGGTCGGCACGAATCCGATGATCCCGGGCACGACCGTGTTGTATCTGATCAGTGCCTGCTTGGGGTCGGCAGCCGCGTTGCCACTCTGCTGATAGCACTTAATGGCGTCGTCGCGCAGATTGTTGCCATTCAGGCTGCGGCGATAGCGATTGACGAGCATGTACTTGCACGCCAGATATTGCGGGTCAGCGCCCGCCTGACGGGTCACCTGTTCGAGCAGAGGGTAGCCGTCATCGATTCCCGTCGCGATCGACTCCCGCAGCAAGGAGATGCGCTGGCTTTCGGTTGCGCTGCCGTCGTAAAGTGCCCGAGGTATGCCAGCGAGATCGGACCAGCACGATCGCGCATAGCGCATCGCCTGCTCGCGATCGCCTATGCGGTAGCTGAGAAACGCGCCGAATCCGCAGATGCGGTACGAGTTGTCGGGTGCGATCGTCGAGGCGCGCGCGAGATAGCCGAGTGCGTTCGAAAGATCCGGACGCTCCCCTTTGCCATAGGCCGAGGCAATGGCGAGATCGTATATGGCCGGTTGGTAGTTCAGCGCGGCGGCAGAACGATAGAACTGGAGCGCGCGCGGGACATTCTGGGGAATCCCAAACAGCCCGTACTCCGAGACGAAGCCTTCGAAGGTCAATGCTTCGGGAACATTCTGGTCGGCGAGTGCTGCGAGCTTGGCCAGGAGCGCGCCCCGCTGAGGCATCGGCGTGTTGGTAGCATCGATCATCCACACGATCATTGTCTCGCCATCATTGCTGACGACGTTGTGGCTGCCGTACTTGAGACGCTCTCCTAGCGCCTTCGCTTTGGGAAGCATCGCTTTCGCCCTCGCCACGACCTGGTCCGTCACGCTCTGGATGACGGACTTGTTCTGCTGCTGATAGTTCGATTCGAGCTGGCTGAACGCCGGCGAGCTGAAGGTGGACTCCGCAAAGCCCTTCACGTTGTCCGGTGTGAGCGGCTGCACCTGGGCGCTTGCTCCTTCAGCCGTGAGCGCTACCAGACACATGACAGACAGATGGCGAAGTGAACCCCGTGAGCGCGTGACCTTGTTGTGCATCGTTCTGTTGAGAGGGCATGTTACCTTAATTATAATCAGTTATCTTGCGGACTCAAATTTAATTCTGCGACGCAATGAATACGCGACACAGTGTCCGGCGCAGAGACCTGAACGGGGTGACGAGCGATGGAATTTAAGGACGGAATGCTGCTGCAGAAGATCCCGGAAGTGGCCGGGCTCGACGAACTCTCGGTCGATGAGCGACGCAACATCATGATGATCCGGGAAGGAAACAACGAACAGGCGCCGATTGAACTCGCAATCCGGAACCTCTTTGTCTGGTCGATCATAGAGCGGGCCGAGGACGTCCATATCGAGGGACGGGGGCATCGGGACGCGCCCGTGATCCACGTTCACGTTCGGTTGCCGGGGGGTATGGTGAACTTCATGTTCAAGTATCCGGGCAAGGAAGGGCGGCACTGGGAAAACAAGATGTTCCAGTTGACCGGCACCTCTCAGGGCGCATCGACCCCCGAAATCGCATCAACCCGCTTCGAAATGGAGTTACCACCGCGGTTCGCAGCTCGGCACGGGCTCAAGCCGTTTGACGATGCGCCGTCCTATTTGGTTGATATCCGAGTGGAATACACCCGTACCTATAACGGCTACGGGTTCATCAACCGGTTGCTCGATTCCCAGCGCGCACCAAAGCTCGATCAGCTGGGCCTGTCTTATGCGCTCTACCGCGTGATTCTTCGCGCGCTGAGAGAGCCGAGCGGACTGATACTTGTCACAGGGCCTACGGGCTCGGGCAAGACGACGCTGCTGAACGCCATGCTGGGCGTGCTGAACGACGGTACGCGAGCGATCGACACGGCCGAAAACCCGGTGGAGATCGCGCTGCGCGGCATCGGGCCGATCAAGCAGCGCCAGATCGGGGGCAACATAACGTTCCATCGCGCTTTGCGCTCGATGCTACGTTCGGGACCCGACGTCATCATGATCGGGGAGATCCGCGATGCCGAAACGATGGAGATCGCGCTCCAGGCGGCCCAAACTGGTCACCTTGTGCTGGCGACGCTCCATACGAACGACAGCTCGGAAACCTATTCGCGTGCGCTAGACCTCACAATGGACAAGGCGCGGGATGCGTACCGACTTGCGCAGACCCTGAAGATGGTTGTCGCGCAGCGACTTGTGAACCGCTACGAAGGGCCGGTTGTGACGCGGCGACTTACGCGTGACGAACTCGAGTGGCTGGATGCCAACGGCATTCCACACGGTGAAGAAATTTCGGAAGTCACACCGGAAAGGGCGGCGGGGAAGGTGGCGATCGTGGAGGCGATCGTCACCACGCCCGAAATCAAGAAGATCATGCGTGCGGAGCGCATGGATACCTCAAAGATCTACGAGGCGGCCTGCCTGCAAGATCATTTCGAACCCCTCGCGGTCGGAGGAATGCGTGCCGTTCAGGCGCATGCCTCAACTCTGTCGCATTGTATAGAGCGCCTCGAAGGTAATACCGATGCCCGCACGCATCCGAGTCTTCGTGTTCAACTGGCTCGGGACTACGGCCTTGACTTCGTTCAGGTAGGAGCGGCGATCGACGCCTATCACGAGGCCCTTGATCGCGGCAGTAAATCCACACTCGAACAACATATAGCAACGGCGCGGCTCGAAGCCATCTCGAAGGCCGTCGAACAGGAGGCAGCATGAAGCGGATAGCTCCGTTGATCGTTGCGGCGGCCGCCGCGATGTTTTCCTACAGTGCTGGCGCTCAAGTGCCCCCGGGCATGGAGCAGCTCAAACCCTATCTGCAGGTCAAGCCAGTGCCCGGCGACGAAGAAACAGTCCGCGTTTTCTTTTCGCCGAGTTGCCAGTTCTCGCGCAGTTACTTCCAGTTTTTCAAAAATCTGGAGGCGACCATGCCGAGGCGGAAAGCCTTCGTATTTACGCCGCTGGTAAATAAAGGCGATGGCATTTCATACGCACTGAGCTTTCTCGCGGTCCAAAAATATTACCCGGCTTATACACACAATTTTATGGAGGCGTCGTTTATCGGCGCTCAGGACCTCGGGATCTCAACCTTGAACTGGGCTGGGATCGACCGCATTGGCCGCGCCGCGCACGTCCCGGTCTCGGTCCCGCTGCTGGTTGAGCAACACGCCGGCGAGCTGAAGGTGGCCCTGAACTCGCTGCTCAACCTCCAGAAGGATCTGGAGGTTACGAACACGCCGGCCGTCTCGGTCGCCGGCACTTACGTTGTGACGCCCGAATTTACCAACGGCGACTCTGAGCTCTTCAGCCAGCTGGTGAACGGAATCATCTCGATGGCCCGCTGATGGCGCCGCTGACGAGGTGGCGACACGGACAAGCGCCTTTCTTGCGCGAAGTGTGCTTTTGCCACGCATTACAATTATTAACAGTTATTGACGCCATTTACACAATTGAACGGTTATGATTCTGCGCCTGCTGGCGCCTCGCGTCTCTTCCGCGCGTGCGCGTGCAACCCTTTGCAAAACGGATGGGTTCGAAAGGTCGCACCGAATTTTTGTCAGCGTTGTACAGTCCATCCGGTGGCTTGCATGGCTTCCAGGCGCTCATGATGCGCGTTGTTATTTTGTAATATATGCGTTCCGTCGCCCGCGGGCGATGCACAACGTTCAGACTATGCTGACGGACGAACAGAAAAAACTTATTACTAAGGGCCTCAGCAGGGGAGTCGCCGACACCCAGATTGCGGAAGCGATCGGCGTCAAGCACATGCAGGTGTTTAACTACCGCAAGTCGCTCGGCATCTCAGCCCAAGACGTCGTGGAGGCGCGGTACGACACCTGGATTCGAATGCTCGAGGCCGGGATGAGTGTCGATCTGGTCGCTTCCCTGTACAAGGTCAAGCCCGAATCGGTCCTCAACAGCCTTTACCGGAAGAGGAAGTTTTCCTATACGGAAGCCAAGAAGCGAGGCCAGAAAGCTATTGAGGCTGGCTTCCGCAAGGCAATGGGCCTTTCGGTTCAGGACCTGCAGGAGCAGAGACTTCAGGCGTGGGTGCGACTCTTTGAGTCAGGCATGACCGTCGAGGCCATCGCTGACATCTACCACCTGAAGCCGTCAACCGTCCGCAACGCATTACGCAAGGCGACGGACGTGACGGGGCCCGTGAAGTCGGCCACCGGCACGTTCGACTGGTAGCTTCCCAAGAACGAGGGCTAATTTCGCATGCGAAATTAACCCTCGCTTTCCTAGCCCCGACCAGCGCCGACGCTGTTTCGATTACCGATGATTACATCAGAAGCCCGAGCGCCGCACCACACCATAGTTGTTCTTCGGGCCCGGTGCGCCCACATGGCTTCGACGCGGCTGGCCAACATACCGGCGAGACTGCGCATATCCGCCCGTGGCTTTGCCGTTGGCACGGAAAAAGCGACCGGCCTTCGAGAAGAACTTACGCACCGCTTCATTAAAGCTGGACATAATTCACCCCGTTTTTCTGATTATCTGGAATTAGGCTAGCATAAAAAGGGAGGGCTGTTAAGCCCCCCGATTAAGCCTTAATTCGCCCGATTAACCGGGGCCGCGTCGGACAAAATGGGATTTTTGTGCAGGCAGCGTCTCTGGCTTGTTCGGTGCCGGTTTGTTTTGCGGCGCGTCAGTGTCTCCGAGCCGCGTGCGGGATGAACTGCCGGCTGGCCGGGCGCTGTCCAAGGCGTTGTCCGCGACGTTTGCTCCGGTACGAATGACCGTTCCATGCCCGCTAGCATCCAGTCCTGCATCGTGTGCCACCGCCTCGGCACCCTGCACTTCCTTGGCTACATGCTGCTGCGTCGCGGCCATGCGCGAGGTGACCTCACGCTCGAGTGCCGGGTCGAGATCGAACTTTGGCGCAGGCGCGGAGGGCGGCTGCGGCGCAATGCCAGCGGGCAACTGCGGTACCGGTCCCGCATGAGCGGGACGCGCAGCGGGCGCGGCACCGGCGGGTCGCGAGTGAGCGGTACCTGGATGGCCGGCGGCGGGTGCAGGTACTCCACTCGGCGCGGCCGCTGCGCTGCGCATGACTGGGACCGCCGGCGCCGGCGTTCGCGCGTTGCTCTGCCTGATTAGACCGCGGGTGTTCACCCCGGTATTGTCAACGGGTGCGCCGATGCTCATCGGCATCGGTGCGGTATCGGTCGGTTCGAAGCGCATGTGCTGCATCGCCTTTCCTTCGTCGGCCAGGTAGCGCGCAGCTGCCAGGCGATCTTCCGGGCGAGCCTGCGTGTCCTGAGCAAGCATGACGGCTGCGCGATGGCGGTTCACGGCCGCCTGACCATCGGCGTCACCCACGACCCGGCCGGTCGCACCCGACGCAGCGTCAGCCGCCGCCGTGGCGATGTATTTCCGGGTGGCCGGGTTCTCATCGAACATACGGCCAGAAGTCAGCTGGAATGCCGCATATTCCGGATTGCGTTGCTGTTGCCAGACGATCTCATTCGCTCCGATAGTGGCGCTCGCGTCGATAAAGCTCGAGCTCTCACGCACGCCCTGAGCTGCCGCATCGCTGGTCGACCGGACCTCGGACAGCGTTTGTTGATAGCTTTCCTGCGTGGACAGGCTGCGGGAGAGCTCGCTGTTCGCCTGTCTGCCGGCACTGGTATTCTGAAACTTCGAAATCGTCTTGGACAGCGCTTCGGCGAGCGCGACAGAGTCGTTGTAGTTTTGCGACCGACCGCGGTTATCGGTATTTTGTAGCGCGTCCTGCGCGCTCGTCGTGGTTTGCCCGTTCGCTCCCAAGTGAAACCCGATACCGGGGCCGCCTCCCTCACCATCGCTTGTTCCAGCACCTATGCCAGCCGCGAATCCGGCGCTCGTCTCGTTGGCGTTGGTGTGAATGCCGGTCACCGATGTGTTCGTATGCTGGTCGGTGCCCGATGCCTGGCTTTTCCGGAATTCCTTGGCGACCGATTCGCCGATCGTCTGGTCGATGCCGAGCCGGCTGTAATTGCCGGTGCTCATAGCCTCGCGCCAGTCTGCCAGATTCGTCTCGCCAGACGTGATCGTCTGGCTCCGCTGATCGGCTTGCGTGAGCGTCCGGCTGGCATCCCGTACCATATTGCCGAACGACGTGCTCGTGGAGGCAGCATCCAGGGCACCTGTGAACTTAAGGTTGCCGGCGCCGTGTCCGAACTGGCTGATCGTCCCCACGGAACTGTTGTCGAATAGTGGTCGCTGCACTTCCGGCGAGGGCGCGAGGCTATCGCCGGTTTCTTTAGCCTTCGGTGCAATGTTAGTCGCGACGCTGGTCAAAGCAGACGACTCGCCGAGGCCAAAGATCAGGCTCATCAGCACGGGCAGGCTGGCCATGATGTGCGAGCCCACACCGATTTGCAGGCTCAGCTCCTTGTACGCCGATAGGGCCGAGGCCTGCGAGATCCAGCCGCCCTGACGCAGTGACTGGAGATAGTTCGCCACGTCGATGGCAATCATGCCATTCACCAGCTCGGCGCCGACATTCACCACGAGCAGGGGCCAGACAATCAGGTGCGCAACCGTTTTCACGCATTTACCAGCCTCAACGCCCGCAAACATCATGAACATGACGATCACGGGGCCAAGGCCGATGATGAGGGCGATGAGGTAGTTACCGAAGCTCCCCGCATAGCGAAGCATCGGCACCTCGCTTGCGGCCTGCTGCAGGTTGTTCCGCTCGACCTCAGACGCCTGCAACGCAGTCGCCTGACACTCCACCAGTGTATCGCTGCTGGCTCGCAGGCAGTTAAGATCGTTTGCCACCATTTCAGAGAACAGCAGGTTCATGAACTCCGCATTCGCCTGCCCCTGACCACCCGCGAAAATGCTACCGAGCGTATTGACAGTGGTGAGCGCCGAATACTGGGCCGCGACTGTGTCGAAGCTGTAGTCCGCGCCGGGTATCGGCTGGTCCATGCCGTTGACCGCCCCCTGGATCACGCGCGTAAACTCGACGGAATTCAACGCGTTGGTGATGTCGTTTGCGACCTGATTTGCGGCGTCGGAGCACGAAAGCATCTGCGTCGAGCTCAGTCCCGGATCATTGACCATGCCGTTCGTGTTCAGCGAGGCCTGGTACAGCAACGCGCCCAGAGCCGTGGGATTCAGCCCATTGATCGCGATCGACTGGCTGCTCGTCGCGCCGGTGTTACCGGCATTGAGTACAAGGTTTTCGATGTTCGCGTAGTTTACCCCCGAGTCGGGCCCAAGGCAGGACGCAAGAACGGTTTTCACCTCCGAATCGATGCCGCCGAGGCGAACCATCGCGGTGCGCGAGCTCAGCAAAATCTTGAGCGGGTTCAAGAAGCCATTCGCGGTCGCAGAGATGGCCGGGTATTCGCTTGAGACGTTGCCGAAGGCCGTCGATACCTCCTGATTGAGGTTCATCGAGAGCAAGCTCCCGGCCGCCGGGATGAAGGAGATCGCCAGTGGTACGTTGGCGACTTCCGTGACCGCGCCATTGATGGTCGACTCAATCTGTACTGTTCCCTTGAGCATCGGGTTGGTGAGCGTCATGGCCAGCACGAACGGCATGAGCGTGTTGAACGCCCCCTGTCCAAGCACTGCGCCCCCTTGACCTGATGGACTGCGAAGGACCGCGACCGTCGAGCTGGCGAGCAGGCGCCACATCGCCACGCCCAAGGCAAAGCCCCAGATCCAGAGGTCCTGCTGGCAAATCATCGCGACGCCGTTCAGGACCGAATAGAGGGTCGTGAGGTCGGCGCTGACGGAGTAAATAGTGAGGGTAGGTATCGCCACAGTTCGCCTCGAATCGATTACCGGCTGTTCGTCGCCATGAAGCGCGTGTCTTCATTGATTTCGGTCACGATCTTCAGCAATACGTCGCTATTGTTGCAGGCCCTCTCCTTCGCCATGTAATCGGTCCGCAGTTGCTTGATGCGGTCCTTTTCATCCTGATTGAGATCAAATCCCGTTGAGGTCTGAATCAGGTTCGCCCCCTTGTACAACACCTCACCAATGCGGGCTGCCACACAGTCGACGATGTGCGGAGCGAGACGCTGCGCGATCGCGATCCGCGTATTCGGATTCGACGTCTTGGCAAGCAGGGCTGCAAGCGGAACACCGGCTTGCTGCATGAACTGGATCTGCGCGGTCGTGAAGTTCGTCGACTGTCCGCTGTTGGTTTGTCCAACGATCGACGAGGAGGCGACGCCGTCGGCCGGATCGGGTTGCCCGAAGAGCATCGTGTTCACCCAGCCTTCGATGCCCTGGTAATTGAACGAAAATACCTGCATCTGCGTGCAGATCTGGTTGTCGACGCCGCCGAAAACACTCCCGCTCGGGTTCACGCACTTGTACAGCGACAAGGGCGTATCGGGACGCAGCGAGCCGGTGCCGCCACCCTTCACGATATCGTCGAGCGTCAGAAGCGCAGGCCCGGAACAGGTCACCTGTCCAAGACTGTTGCCCGAGGGCGTGGACGAGCTCACGCCCTGCCCGCTCTGATTCAGGTCGTTACACGGTACAGCGTCAATGTGATAGCCGAGGAGGGCGTACAGGATCTCGTTGTTGAGGCTGTTCGGGTTCGTCGCGTCGTCGCTGCTGCCGTCGACGTTCGGCAGACCGGCGAGCCCCATGATGGACGATGCGCCCGACGAAACCACCGTCTTGACCAGATTGTTGCCGCTCTTCGGATTGTTTGCCGACTGTTGCTTCAGGAACGAATTCGCATCGGAAAGATAGTTCGTCAGGCTCGCGAAGTCGTCACTGAAGAGTCCCGAATCGGTGCTGCCAATATTCCCGTCACCGTTCACGGCGTTGGACAGCGCGGATGTGGCCGGATCGACGATCAGGTGCGCAAGCTGGCAAGAATTTTTTGCGAGGTTGTTGAGATTCTGCAGGAGCGTCTGAAACTCGGTGATCAACGCATCGAGTGACGGTGAGATTGCCTTGATCGCGGCCTTGAAGGCGAGGCCGGCCGCGTCGGCGGCCACCTGGCGGAAGATCTGGATCAGCTGCTGGCCATTGATGAAGCTGAATGAGCCGCCGTAGAGGTCGATACCCCCGCAACCGGCGTCGATCCGGGGTGGATCGAAGGTGATCAGATTGACGGCCTGAATCGGGGCGCGCATCGTGAAGCCCCCCATGAACACTCCGACCCGATCCTTGGTAGTCATGACGCCGGGTGCCGTCGTGTTGCTCATCACCATTGAACCGAGGTCCGCGAAAATCCCCGCAAAAGCGAACACTGGCGCAAGCGCGAGCACCACAGCCACCAGAATTTGTTTTACACGCATGGGCGACTCCTTAATACTGCTTGAGCAGATACGGTTGCAGGATTTTCTTGAAGGACCCTGGTTTGTTCGGGTCAAGACGGAGATTGTTCAGGTCCTGGGTGCTCGCCACGCCCCGGTCCCAGACGTTGAGGTCGCGCATGACGTCCGCGCTCAGCAGCTGGGTGTCGTGGCCCGCAAAGGCGATCTGCTTGATCAGTTCGTCCTCCGCGTAGTACCCCTGCGAGACAATAAGGTAATGGTTGGGGTCCATTGGACCGGTGTACGCGCGTGGATGCGGAACGAAGACGATGGACGGCGTGAGTTTCAGCCCGAGCTTATGGAATAGGCCGTTGTCGGGCATGACGCTGCCTTTGAAGCCTTTTGGCCTGGTGCCATCAAGCGAGATGACCAGATACTCGACGTTATAGCCGCGCTTGAGCATGTCCAGCACCGGCAGCTCCATCGTGCAGAACCGGCAGGAGCCGTCGACAAAGACGATCAGTCCGCCGATCTTGGACAACTCCTCGACAGCCTTCTGCTGCGCCTGATAGTTCGCGTTTCTGACCGACTGCGCACCGATTGAGGCGTACGGTACCCGATTGTTTTCGTCGAGTATCGGATCTTCGTGCAGAACCCGAACCACGGCCTCCGAAAAGCGTTGCGCCTTGTCGAAGATGATCCGCTTTACGTACATGTAGTCGGACACATTGTCGTCTGTCGGGTTGTTGATCGCGCGCTCCTCGAGTTCTGGGTAGATCTTGCGGAGAAATGCGACGTCGACCTGCTGCTTCCCATCGGACGGCGACGAGGCGGCTATCGGTGCAGCGGGTTTCGGCGCGGCTGCTGCTGCCGGCATCGACGCGGCGGCCGCAGGCGTGACGTAGGGCTCATAGTTCAGGAACGCATCGCCGTAGGCGTCTCCCTGCAGGGAGGCCTGCTGCGCGTGAGCACACGTCGCTGCGAACAGGCACGCGGCGGCGATGCGACGACGAACGGTGAAATATCGGCGGCGCATGCTGACGATCAGAAGAGACGGTATGCGAAGCCGGCTACGCGGGCAGCGTCGAGGTAGCCCCAGTAGCGCGAATCGTTTGACAGCGGGTGCACGCCCACCATGAAGAACTCGCCAGGCGGGATTACCTCGTCACGTTCGAAATCCTTCACCGCCCGGTGGTAATCTGCTGCGAGCGGGAAGCCCTGTACCACCACCTTGCCGTTGATTCGCACGAGGCCGTCGCGAATCGTCACCCGGTCACCGGGCACGCCGGCCACCTCCTTCAGGATGAAATGCTCCTTGAAGCCGGCGAGTGCTCCGCTCGGGCGCCAGAACAGGAGATCGCCATCGTGGACGGCGGTCGGCGAGCGATGCACGAGGAGGGCAAGATGCAGGTTCGGCAAGCAGCGCTCGCTCTGCGGGTCGAAGCCGAGAGTCACGATCGGTTTGCTCCAGAAGGCCCAGGCGAGAAGCAGGGTAGCGAAAAAAAGCACGGCGAACTTGCCGCGCTGATCCTTTGGCGGGACACGCGCGTCTTCGGCGGGTAGAGTCATTGATGCGCCCCCGAGCCGTTGCCAGCACTGGCCGGAGCGACGACTGCGGCAGCGGTCGCTACAGGCTTTTGCTGGGGAAGGTGGACGGCGGTCCGCAGTTCGTTCGTGATGTCGATCGTGTCGCCCGGCAGAGCGTCGACGGTCATGTCACCCTGGTCGTTACGGCTCGTGTTGATCACGACGTATCCGGCCTGCTCGTAGCGACGCAGGACGTTGCGGATCGGATCTGCGACCAGAGTCTTCATCTGCTGCTGCGACGCCGTCGGACTGTTCAGCGCGGCTTCCAGGATGACAGCGCTCTTTTCGGCGACCGCCACGCGGGGCGCCGGCCTTGCCGTCTGGTGGCCCATGAGATAGAGCGCAAGCCCCATCATGGCAACTATCGAATAGGGCACGTTGCCCGCGGTCAAAAGTCCCTTCATTGCTCCAGCTCCCTCATTTCTTCAAAGACCTCGTCGGCCGTCAGACCGTCGTGATCCCGGCACATAGCGAGGATCTTCTTGAACCATTCAGCCCGCCGCGCTTTCTTGTCACCCATCACCTTGCGAACCGCGTCGAGCACGTCCATGCCCTCATCCATCAATCGCATGACGACGTCGCGATCGTCACCTTCCGAGCTGAAGAGCGTCGCCGTGAACTTGTCGACGTAGAGCCGGACGACCTCGTAGGTCTTCTCGCTCATGATCAGCAATTCACTCCAGAAGCCCTTTCGGGACTCGACGCTTCGCAGCAACTTGTTGAAGTAGGCATCGTCGGCGAACGCAGTCATGACCTTCTTGTCGATTACCGCGTCGATTTCTTCAGACTTCTGAGCCATGATGACCTTCCATGCCGACTGACGCAGAATCACTGCGCCGGCGGGGAAGGAGGCGATTTTCAGAAGTGACTGAACAATGATCCAGACGGCCAGCTTCTCTTTGCGCCCCTTGAGGTAGAGGCCTTCCATTGCCGCAGCCGCCGACTCGACGCTGAACAGATCCTGTGCCTCATCGACGTAGATCCGCTTACGGCCCTCGATCGTGCGCACACGCGTCATCAGAACGTTGAGACAGCAGAACAGCACGACCCGCTTCAGGTGATCGTCGTCTCCGAGACTCGCGAGTTCGAATACGGTGAACTGCGCGCGAGGGTTCAGCGTGCTCGGGCCGCGGAAGTAGGGGCCGCGTGTCGGCGATTCGACGAAGGCCTTCAGTCGCGGGATAAGGTTTGCTGCGGCCGTGATCACCTGGTTTTTGATCGGGTTGTCCTGCCCCTGCTCAACGATTTGCTGAAGGCACTCGATAACAGTGGCTGTTTCGGCCTTGTCACCCTTTTGACCCCATGCTGCCTTGACGGCTTCGTTGACCGCGATGTTCGCTCCAGGATCGGGCGTTTCGTGATCGTAGGCCATCATGACGTGCAGCGCCGTAATGGTCTGTTGCTGCTCGTCGAACTCGTCATCGGACAGTCCAGTGAACGGAGTGAGCGATGGACGGAAGCCGCTGCTACCGAACTCGTTGAACTCACCGCCGACCGAGCGGCAGAATTTCTTGGAGCTCTTGCCGTTGTCGAAGAGCATCACGTACGCGCCCTGCGCGAGGTCGCATTCGATCATGTACTGCAGATTGAATGACTTGCCGGCCCCGGATTCCGCTGCCAGGACCCCGCAATAGTTGGAGTCGCTGACGAATGGATCGAAGCAGTGCATCTGTCCGCGGCGAGTCAGATAGGTTGCGCCGGTCACCGGGAAGGCTCCGTTCACGTTGCCGAGAAAGTCGCCGTAAACAGGGAGCAGGCACCCAACCTCGGAGCTCGCCATAATCGCTTCCCCGTCGATCTTGTCAGCGATCGCCGAAGAAAAATTCAGGGGCAGCGTCTGGGCGAACCGGACGAGTCCGGTGCCGAGCACGTCCCGCGCGTCGAAGCCAAGCTTGTTCATGGTCCCCTTGACCGTAGCCGCGGCGCGGACCACCTCCTCACGTTTGCGACCGAAGAGGAACACGTTGGTCGACGCGTAGACGAACTTCTGGCCATCCTCTGCGACCTGGCGCTTTAGCTCGAGCAGATCGGCCAGCTTTGCCTGGGTGTCCTCGACCCCGAGTTTGACGGGGAAATTCTGCGCCGTGGTTCGGGATCGGATCGCGCTTTCGATGCGGGTCCACTCCTTTCGCTGGCTGGCAACCCGCACGGTCGTTGACAGGATAAAGGCGGTCTCAATCCGTTTGCCGCCGCCTTCCTTCGTCGGTCCCTTGTTGAACGGGGCACCGCTCACGAGGTTCATGATCCCGTGGAACGGCTTTTCCGGGTAGCTTTTGGTCGTCACGACGGCGCAATAGGTGTCGTCGTTGATCACGCCGATGCGCGAGTTGGAGAAGTCGAACTTCTGGTCCGTACCGTACACCTGGTACTTCAGGTCGATCATCTGATCGAGCTGGACTTCACCGTGCGGATGGAAAATGTCGGCGTACTGCCGGTAGACGCCGACGAGCTGCCCAGCCGACAGGCGCTCCGCATCGGCGAAACCACAGTCCCTGACATTCGTCAGAAACTCGCCCTGCAGGTTCTCCTCCTGTTCGATCGTCTCCGGATCGATCTTGCGGGCCGGCACGGCCAGCGAAATGAAGACGGTCCGCTTGTTCACCATGCCCATGTCGGGGAGCGTGCCGGCGCGCAACGCCTTTTCATAGAGCTTCCGCTGCCGCTCGACGAGGTCGAGGATCACGCGGCCGCCATTGGTTTTCCCCTTGGCAAACACGGCCGGCGCGTCATGGTCCGGCTGGACCAGCAGGCTGACCGTGATAACGGAATCATCCGGCACGGCCTTGAATACGTTCTGGACGACAGTGCTGAACTCGCCGCCCCCACCGGCGAGGGGGCTCATCCGATAGACCGCCCCGATATACGGCCTCTCGTTGCCCGGGGCCTTGCTGATCAGCAGGTGTGAATCAGAAGTATAGGTTTCGAGGTGCAACATTTCGCTCGCACGCTTTGTGCGGCTCATATTTATCAGGGCAGTCACGGTGATTCTCTCTCGGCGTCAGCAGAACGCGGCGCGCCATAGAGGCCGCGCCGCGATGTGTCGTTGTAGGACCTCGCGTCGGATCAGTGCGCGAGGTCCACGTCCAGCTGAGCGGCGCCCGCCGTGTGAGCCGGCGTGCCCGTGGCGGTTGCTACGGTCTGGACGAGCGACGGGCCGATCAGCGCGGTCGCGAGGATGCCGAGCACCACCGTGAGGTTGCGATATCCCTGACCGTGCGCGAGCTGCCAGATCGTGACGATCAGGGACAGCAGGACCAGCGCCATGACGAGCGTGCTGCCGAGCATAGTCTGGACAGTCGAGACGAAGGTGTCCCAGGCACTCGCGGCGAGAGCCGTGCCCCCGTTGAGCGCGCCGGCACATACGAGCATCGCCCCCATCGTGAAGATCATTACCGCCACGGGGCGGAACGAACGGACCGGTGCGTTGGCGTGGCCCATTACAGCGTTTTGTTTCATAGCTTTCCTTTACGGTTACTGTGGCATGGAATTCGGCATGGAATTGCCTGGGCTACTTTCACCAGCAGACGCTTGCGGGCCTGGCTGAATGAAATCGGTCTGCGCGGTGACCGGGGCCGCCTGAGGCGGCTTCACCGCCTCAGGCGCCTTCGAGTCACCAGCCTTGTGTGGGTACATTCCCTGCATCGCGCCTGCCGGATTGCCACCGTCGAATCCGGTCCAGTGCGACGGCACGATTTCCTTGTAGACCGTCGTGTCACTCGTCAGCATGTCGTTACCGTCGACGTAGTGCTTGATCCACGTGCGCAGGACGACCGGCCCGGTACGGACCGGGGTGCCGTCCGGCATGCCATCGGTCGCGACGGGGAGTGCGGTCGCGGCGTCGGGCGTGTCGCCCAGCACCGGCGTCCCCGTCCCCATCACCACCGGTTCGCCTCCGCCGGACCTGATCGGCGAGGCCGTGGGATCGGATTTGCCGACCGGTGCGATGTCGGTCGCCCTGTCGTACTGGCTGAACTTCAGTTCGGTGTCGAAACGGCTGTCCGGCAGCTCGCCATTCGTCGAGGCCTCGACCGCCTTGAAGCTATGGCAGTAGATGCTCGTCGGGTCCTGCTTGCGATTGCAGTCGTAGGTGTTCGAGCCGATCGGGTTCATGATCGATGAGCAGCCCGAAAGCATCGCTGCCGCGACAAGCGGCGCGGCAAACGTGGTGAGGGTCCGATTGCGGATGGTCATTAGCCTGCTTCCTTGTTGGTCTGGCGCTTCTTCAGCACGATGTCCTCCTTGAGAATCCAGGTCACGCGCGTTCCTGCCGTGACCTCGACCACCGGGAAGGTCTCCTTGGCGAAGTTGAGATAGAACTGCGAGAGTTCCGTGGCGGCATGGTTGACGCCTTGGCCAACCGCCGTGCCTGCGAGATAGCTGGGGCTCGGATAGGTGTAGCTTTGCTCCGAACCGCTGCCCACGTTCGTGTTGTAGCTGGGCACGGAACTCGGCGCGAGCGCGGCGCCAAGTCCGGCGGCCATGCCGGTAAGGGCGGCTTGCATCAGCATCGCGCCTTGCTTGTTCACCACCTTGCCGGCGAGGCCGAGGGTTCCGTCGACGTCGAGGGCGTACGCCTTCATCGGCGCCTCATAAACATCGCCGTTCTTGAAGATGCAACTGATGTGGTCGGCGATTGCATAGGCACGCTCAGCCGACAGCACGGCAGTCGCCGAGCCGCCGACGAAGCAGTTCTCCAGATCGCCCGCCTTCCAGGAGTTCGGCATGATGGCGAGCCCCTTGACCCGAGACACGAACGGTGCCCCGACATCCAGCGCCGAGGTAACGCTACCCGCGGCCCCTCCGCCGTTCGAACCACTCGGACGCGCGTTAACGCCCGACAGCATCACGGCCTCGATACCCGTATACATCGGGAGCACGAGGTCGGGCCGCTGATCGGCGGCAGCCGACGGCTGCGCAGGTGCCGGGTCGGCAACCATCGCCGGGCGCGCAGGGGGCTCGGGTGGAGGCTGGACAGCCGATGCGCCTGCGTCGGGCGCGGCCGCCACCGGCGTCGAATTCGCCGCATTGGCGCCCTTCGCCCCGGGTTGATCGAAGCTGACGGCCTCAGGCAGATCCTTGCCGAGGGGGTTGGTACCCGGCGCTGCCGCCCCGGCGGCCGATGCGCCGGTCGCCGGGCTCGCGCGAAATGGGCCGGTCATGCCGGCACCGGTGCCCATACCGGAACCGGCCACCCCTCCGTTAGCCTTCATGTCGTGGATCTCTTTCTTCAGCCCGTCAATCTCCGCGGTGAGATCCTCGAGCCCCTGATTGCGCGGCGATGTCGGCAAAACGCTGTTGACCACACTGGTGAAACCCGGTGCGGACGCGGCCGCTGCCGCCGCCGGCGCGGCTGCGGCCACGGGTTGGGCGGGCAGCGCGGCGGCCGAGGAGGTCGGCGCGGCTGGATGCGTGATCCGCTGCCAGGCGATTAGCGCGATCCCGCCGACCGTTACTGCAATCAGCAGGTAACGGAACTTCGGGTCCATGTCCCTCCATTCCTGCTTTTTGGTCTCAAGCCATTCCCATTCGATTGCCATACTTATTCTTCCTCACGCTTGCGGGCCAAGACAAAGACCTTGGTTTGCTGGCCCGGCAAAAGCAGGGGCTTCGGGAAGATCGACACGGCCAGAACGTTCGGACCATCGAACTCCTGCTCGTGAAGGAGAGCGCGGCTGGGCCCCGGGTTTCGCACGGAGTACACCCAGAGATCGCCCTCGTGACTGCTGTAGCGCGTATCAGCGGTGACCGATAGCCCGTCCATGGCGATAGGAGGGAGGTGGACGTCGACCTGCGAGAATCCGTCTGGTGACCGCCCGAGCGCGACGGCGCTCATCAGGTCCTGGATGTGCGTGATGTAATCGCCGCTGTCGCCTGCCGTGCGCCGATGACCTGCGGTGATGCCTGTGTCGTCGGTGACGATCACGGTCTGTCCAGGAATCGCCTTCGGGACAAGCTCAAGGCCAAGCGAACTCCCACCGCCGGGCGGCTCGATGTAGATCTGCCGGGGATGCGCGTCCTCCGGACGCGTCACGTTCCAGTAGACGTACATGTTGTTGCTGTCTGGACGATGGTCCACCGTGACATCGCTCATACGGACGACGTACGGATTCTTGAACGGCAGCTGGATGCGGTTGGGCTCGTTGACGCTCAGATAGATCGTCTGCGAGCCCCCGTTCGTCCATGAGATCTTCCTTGCCTTCGTCGGGTCGAGGACGTCCAGGCTCTGTCCCTGTACATGGAGCACGCCCGGCAAGTCAATTTCCTTGCGCGGGGTGTCCTTTACGGAAATGGACGGGTCAACCTTGAGCGGGTCACGGCTCGCTTTCACCCTCGTGCGAGCTGCGTGCCGCTTGTGCGTCACCGGCGCGATCGAGGGTGCGGAAGCGGCCGCACTCGTACCCGCGCCCGGTTGACCAAAGTCTACGGAGGCCGGCGTGGCGTCGGCGTGCACTGCCGGAAGAAGAAGGCCCAGGCTGACCAGCAGCGTGGGCAGGTTGCGGGTCTTGGTCTGCATCATTTCTTCTGTTGAGCCTTGATCCAGTCGGAGTTATGAGCCTTGTCCCCCTTGTAGGAGACGACGTCGTCCAGAATCATCTGGTAGTTCGAAAAGTGAACCGGGTATTCGAACACCCACGGCTCGGCGGTGTCTCGAGCTGCGTTGACCGTGTGCAGATCGCCCAGCGCGAATACACGCCCCAGCTTGTCGTCAGCCTCGAAGCGACGGACGACGAAGTAGTAGCTGCCGAGCTCGTGCTCGGCGCTAAGCTGGGCGACCTTGTTGTCGATTGCCAGACTCACCTTGGTGTAGGCTGCGGGCGACAGGAAAGGCTGGACGAACCTCTTGATGCTGTCGCCGTTACTCGGATTGACTGATGCGAGGGCGTTAGTGACCGCATACACGATCGCCTGTTGCGCACCAACATCCATGCCGTTGCGCTCGATCTTCGCGCCGTCAGGTGTGCCTGGTACACGGTTGACGATGATTTCAGACATAAAGGCCACCTTCACCGCCAGGACGGCGATTCCGATGGCGAGGGCGAGCACGGCCCAGATAAGGCGGTCCTTGTCGCGGCGCAACTCCGCGACGGACTTGTGACGGTTTGGAAGATCCATAGTGTGGTTTCGCTAGGGCGCGGTTA
Source organism: Burkholderia sp. WTPI3 (assembly GCF_021483755.1). NCBI lineage: Bacteria > Pseudomonadati > Pseudomonadota > Betaproteobacteria > Burkholderiales > Burkholderiaceae > Burkholderia > Burkholderia sp. WTPI3. The sequence goes on from NZ_JAGIXF010000023.1 coordinate 71,425, forward strand.
CTTTGAGTGAGTTGCGACTTTGGGTTCGGGCCGCATCTGCTTCAGCAGCTCATGGGACGCGGGGTTGATCACGGTCGCGTCACCCACGAACACAGTGCGCTGCGACCTGAAAGCCTTCGAATAGCCGCGCAATCCAAACCGGAACAGCCACACCAGCACGAACCCCGGCAGTCTTGACGAACGCCATTCGATGTACTTCTTGTTCGCGTGGTATCCGAAGAACGGAATGCCGATATATGCGCCGGTGCCGTAGAACTTCCCCAGGATGAGCGCGGCAAACACACTCACGATGAGGATGTAGGTGTCCTTGAACTCGACACCGAGGAAGGCGCTATCCGCACCGCCGTACTTCGGAATGCTGAAGCTATTCGACACGGCGATCTCCCGCACTCCAGCACACGACGTGCTGCTGCCAGTCAGACGCGTTCGCAAACCCGGTTTGCGGAACGCAAGTCTTGTCGCCGACAAGCAAAACCTTCGGCCAGTTCAGCTTGGGAGAGCCCACCCGGTGAACGTGACGCGCCCGGGCCCGCACGTTGGCCTCGGTGATTGCCTTGCGTTGCGCCTCGCGCATCTGCCATAGCGCGGCCTCCTCCTGCGCGCTGAACAGGTCGTAGTCCTGGCGTGGAGGCAGTCCGAGCATGAAGCGCGTCGTGCCGCGCCCGTCATTGAACGGAGCGGAAGAGTACACGTAGGTTCCCCCGTTCGCCGGCGCAACTACAGCCGCGCCAGAAACGTACGGCGCTCGAGCTTCGTACGTCACTCCATCCGATGCGGTCGCGGCGAAAGCCGGCGCACATGCCACCGTCAACCCCGCGAGATAGAATTTGGCTTTGGTCATATCTTTATTTTAATCACTATAGATAGTGATCACAATTAATATTTAGTGCCGTACGCAGCGTAGTAGGCGCGGCCCGCGTAATCGCGAGCTGCGGGCAGCTGCGAGGTCTGCGCGAAGAACTTCAAGGCCTGCGCGAGACTGATTTCGCCCGCGACTTTCGAATACTCGGCAGGGTTGTCGCTGTCACCGTGGGCGATCACGAACGTCGGCGCGGCGGCGACATGGAAGCGGCGGGTGAGTACCGGGTCGATGATCCAGCGCGCAGGCTTCTTCCCACAGCACGCAGCGTTGATCTGCGCCGCGTAGCGTTGCGTTGCGGTGAGCGTGCCGTCCTCGCCGGTAAAGCCCGTCAGCACGATAATCGCGTGGGCCTGACTGGCCTCGCGGGCGAGCTCGATGACCGACGCCTGTGGCATGCGGGTCGAGACGAAAATGAGGGTGTTCCACGGAGCGGTCATGCTCTCCACCAGGGAACCCTGATCGGCGTGCACTGTGGCCGCCCAGCCGAGCGCGATCATTGCCAGAAGTTTTCTCATGGGGCGTCCCCTTAGTTGGCGAGACTGGTGGTAGCGCAGCAATCCTTGCGCTGGAAGATGAAATACCCGTAATCCTTGTCCTGCGGCCTCGACGCACCGATCTCCTGGAAGGCGAGGGGGCGCCCGATCGGAGTGCACATGTTGTCGGGAAACGGGAAGGTTCGGTTGGTCTTGTACTGACGCGTATCCATGATCAGCTGCGGCACACCAAGCGCACCGCACGAATCGAGCGCGTCCTGGCCGGCCGTGGTTTGCTGCGCGCCTGCTGCGTGAAGCTTCGCGAAGATCCGCGCGATCATTAGGTGGGAGACCTGCTCCTGCGTATTGGCATCGGCAACATTGCCATCGAGCGGATACATCGGGCCCCATGCTCCTGCTGTCCAGAACAGCATCTCCATCGGGAAGCCGACGGTCGCGGAGATCGCGTCGGGCATCTCGGCGGCGATGCTCGGCACCCCGGCGAACGGATAGGCGTAGGGCGTGAGCATCAGTGAGAGTGCATCGTCATTCCACGTGGGGTCGGCCCAGCTGAGGAACGGAACATCGAATGAACGGTTGTCGAGGCACGGGTTATTGACGACGACGCCGATAGCCGACATGACCGGGTTGATGTATTCGTTCACCTGCATGAAGGCGGATTTTTTCTTGCCATTGAGGTGTTGCGTCGTATGGTTTTCCCCGCCGTATTCGTCCGCGTTATAGGGGGTGTTGATGTCGATGCCGCCGAGCAGCGGCATGCAACCCGGCTTCGTCGTGGTGTCAACCATGTAGCGAGGCTCCCAGAACGAGACCGGGGTGCCAACCGCGAGGTTGTTCGTGCAGACACACACCGGCAACGCACTCACGCCGGTGTCATAGTCCTGGCCGGATACGCCGAGGTTGACAAACCCACCCATGATCGAGATCGGGAAGATGCAGTCGTAACAGACATCGGTGATGAGGTTCGGGAAGCTGCCGTTGCAGATTTGCTGGGCCTGCGCGCTACCGGACAAAGTGAACGCGAGTACGACGGCGAGCCATAAGCGAGTCAGGTATTTCAATTTGCGTCTCCCATACCGAACTCGATCGCTAACTTGTCGCCCTGCTGAAACAGGGCCGCCGGCACGCTGTTGATCTTGATACCGTAGAGCTTCGAGAGCGTGTTGATGATCATTTTTCGCTGGTCGAAATAAAACGGCACGCCAGTTCCCCCATGCCACGGCATGTCCTTGTATTTGATCCGCATGAGGTAGGGCGACCCTGCCGTCAGAACGATCTTCAGTGGCGCGGCTTTGCTACGGCGAACGGCGTACTCGACCTGGCGAGGATCGGTGCCGTCGATGAACAGCAGGCCGTAGGTCAGGGGCATTACCTTCAGCGGCTGGACGACGGTGCCGCGCCGGACGATAACGTTTCCGTCCTGGTCCTTGTAATCGGACGGAATTACGAACCTCAGGTCGTGGAGTTCCGTGTGAGTGGTGTAGTCACTCGGAACGCCCAACGACGGCGGATTCTTGATCGAGGCGAGCACGCGATCACGATAGCTTTTCCAGAAGCGGTCGAGTTCGCCCGTCTGTTGCTTGTGGCGCAGGACGTCCTTGATCTGGTCGCTCGCGTCCGGGTCAAGTGCATAGGTTTGCGCCTTCACGCCAAGGTCCTCGCCATAGGCTGGATGCAGAATGCCCGCGATTGCCACGGCGAGGCAGGTCAGGATGCGTCTGTTCATTGGTCAACCACCATTGTGGGTCGGGGAGGGCGGGCGGAAACGGGAGCGCGCCTGACGGGGAGGACCGCCTGCGCGGTCGCGGGGTTTGTCAGCCGCTCGTATTCCCGCTGGACGAGCGCGGCGTATGCGATGCGCGCCTGCTCCTTGCCCGGTGCAATGCCGGCGCCGTAGGCGCCTACCGCTCGCCACGTGCTTCCGTACATACGGATGAAGTCTGCGAGCAGAAACGCGCCGACGTTGATGTTGGTGCAGCCGTCGAGGAGGTCCTCGCGCGTGATCCCGTAACGGGCCAGCCATTTCAGATGAGAAGGCAGGATCTGCATTACGCCGATCGCGCCGGACGTCGAATTTACCTCCCAGGGCCGGTAGCGCGATTCGACGCGTCCGATCGCCAGCAGCAGATTTACGTTGAGATGCCGGCGCTGGGCAGCGTGCTCGAAGCACGCCCCAAGATCGGCATGCGCGAAGCGGCATGCGATGAGGAGTGCCAGGAGTACAGTGGCTTTCTTCAGCATGAACGCTGCCAGTGTCAATAGATCGGACCGTCGCTGCGCAGCTCAACCGGCAGGCCCTTACGGGCGAGCCACCTGAGCAACGCGAACAGACCGAGGAACGCTTCGATAGCCACTGCGGCGAAGATCAGATAGAACGAGCCCGCGATGATCAACGGAGCCATCGGGCCCAAGTCGCCGGAGGTGGCCATCATGAAGATCGCTGTGGCGATCAGCGTCAGAACAGTGGCGTGCAGCACGCAGTACCGGCCGCGGGAAGCGACAGCGCTCAGGATGCGTTGCGTGATGGTTTTCATTTGGATGCCGTCAGGTTTGCGTGGGACTGGTCGAGCTGGGCGGCAATGCGCTCCGTCGGTGCAAGACCGGGCATCAGCGTGCCGTCCTCGAAAATTAGCGCTGGTGTACCGTTGATCGCCCACTTCTCGCCGAACGCGAGGTTGCGGGCGATCGGGTTGTCGCATGTCGGTTGATCCGGCTGATGATGGGCGTGCAGGTAGTTGTGCCACGACGACAGTAGGCGGTCGCCGCGTGCCTTGTACTCGGCCTCCTCGTGGCCGATCTGCGCGGCGGCTGCGGGCGCAGCATAAGCCTCGCGGGCGAGCTCCTGATACTCGCTCCACGCCGCGGCTCGGTCTTTCTGGCACCAGACGGCCTCGGCAATACCCGGGGCGTTCGGGTGAAGCTGGGCGAGGGGGAACGGGAAGAGATAGATCGTCACGTCCTTCAACTGCGACAGCTCCGGGTCGAGGCGCCGGCAGTACGGACAGTCCGGGTCGGAGAAGACATACAGCTTGCGTGAGCCGTTGCCGAACTTGATCGCGTCCTTCAGGTCGAGCTGGGTGACGTCGATTTTCGGGCGATTCGCGAGCTGCAGGGCCTGGGTGAGGTTTTGTCTCGTGCGCAGGTCGATCACGTTGCCGGTGATGATGATCGACATGTCGTCGCGCACGAAGAAGACATCGCCGCCTTTCACCACCGACCAGAAGCCGGGAAAGGCTTGCTGGATCTTCGCACCCTGGGCGGCGGGAAAGCGTTTGACCAGCTCTTCGGGAAAGCCGGCGTGGGCGACGGCCGCGTACCCCGCGATGAGCAATGCGGCGGTGATTTTCGTGATGCTTAGCATGAGTGGTCTATCTCCAGTTTGAGGGCCGAGACTGCGGAGTTCGCGTCGGCGCCTCTCGTTCGTATTGCGGCAAAAATCGGTTTCCGGCCCGCGCATGCCCGTCGTTTTGCGGGGGGGACGTAGCCGGGGCGGGGCACGACCTACGGCCCGCAGGTGCCGGGCCGCGCATTCACAAGTTCGAAGCGGTCTCGCGTGGGGCGCCTGCACCCGAGGTCATCCAGCGTAGTTGTTGATCACGATGCAGGTGTAGACGACGACCAGGACGCCGAGACAGAGGCCGTATTCCAGTTCGTATGTGTGCTTGTGCCTGCGCCAGTGAAGAAGGCCCGCGGCTAGGATGACAAGGAATACCGCTTTGACGAGCGATACCGCGCAGGCGAAGCCAATCCACCCGGCAAGTCCGTTGAGGATGCGGTTTGTTTCATGCCGATAGGGCGGCGCTGTGAGCGTGCTATGCCAATCGAGGATCTGGAGCCCCGCAACGACCGCGAGAAGCATCGGTGTGCGGTTCCGGATTATGGCGTTGAAAGGATGGTCGGTCCTCATTACGTCCCCGTAGTCTTGCGCCGTTCTGGTAAACAGAATCATGCGATGGGGTGATTATAATTTAATTTTGTGGGGGGGTGAATTACCCTTCGTTGTGCGTCGCACCCTGCCGGTATGCCTTCAGATAGGACTGAATTTGTGGGCGACTTGGGGTGAGGATCAGCGCATATGGACTATAATTTTGCGCGCGCCACGCGGTAACAGTGCGCGTACGGGACGTAAAGAATAATCACTCTAGATGTTTAACCCCGTTACTCGTTGGGGGTATGCATGGAGCTAGAAAAGATCCGGTACGTCAATTTCGACGAGCCGGACAGACGCATGGTGCAGGAGCGGGCGATCGAATCGGCCAGATCGTCGGCGGAGAACCACATCGCGGTCTACCGCAGCGATGCGCGCTCCTTCGAAGGGCGGTATGTCGCGGCCGATCTCTTCAAGGAAACGTTTGCGGATTACAGCGCCTCGCGGGAATCGCGCAACCGGTACAACACGCCGGTGCACAATGCGGCCGCGGTACTGTCATCTGCGCTGTTCACGGAAAACCTTCGGGCGCCACGGGAGTCGGGCCGCGACACCGTGTATCTCCTGACAGGATCACCGGGCGCAGGAAAGACGTCCATGATGCTCAAGGAAGGCCAACTGCCCCGCGACGCGGTCATGGTGTTTGAGGGGCAGATGGCTAACTTCGAGACGAGTCGCGACAAGATCCAGCGGGTACTTGATGCCGGCTACCGAGCGCATATCATCGTGGTACATCCGCGCGTCGAGGATGCGCTGGACAACACGCTGCAGCGCTACTACGAGGAAGGGCGGGGTTCCAGCATTGCCACCATCGCCCGAATCGTCGGCGGACTGCCGGGCTCACTCGAGCAGCTGCACAGTCAGTTTGGAAACAACCTGCTCCTGGACATCATCGACGTCCGGGATCGCTCGAATCCTGTCAATTTGCGCGGCTTCGAGAATGTCAATGTATTGAAATCGGAGGGCAATCATGAACACATCCAGCAACGACTCCAAAGCCGAATCGAACAGCAATGGGAAATCGGACGAATCGACGAAGGCGCCTATCGACAAGCAGCCGGACTCGCACCCCGATATCGCCTCGCAATGGATTCGGGGCGCCATGAAAGGGATCAAGGAGATGCACGGGAACGAGGAGTCCCGTCAGGAGATAGCCGGCAAACTGTTCTAACGGGCGCTGCCGACCGGGCTTCCGGCGAGAAGTCGGTCGCGAATGCGGCGATGCGGGTCACGCCAGCAAGTGAGCTCGACCCCAGCACGGTGATTCGAGGGCAGGTAATCAAGATCACGGATGACCACGTGCTCGTCCAGACGGGCCGGTCAAACGCGGTGCAGTTCCAGCGGTCCGATCTCAGCGGCCGTGTCCACCTGGGCCAGAAAGTGCAGATGAACCACGAGAGCACGCAGAAGCAGTCCGTGGAGCAGGGGCGAGAGATTATTCCATCGCCGGGGGGGCTGGCACGAGGCCTGAACGAAGCCTGACGACTTGGGGCCCAACCTGCGCCACGTCGGCAGGACGTCAACTAAGCACTACGGGGAGAGGGGATGCAGCAGTACGAAATCGACGGAAATCGCTTCGAGGACGACAGTCCTGCGCTGCAAGCGGCCTTGGGCCGCATCCACCATACCAAGGTCAGGCCACTTTGCCTTTGCGTCCGGCCCGGTGTTCCGATGTACGTGGCCAAGGTCAACGGGCACTTTCTCATCAAGCGGATGCCCGAGTCCGGGCCTGAGCATTCTGCCGACTGCGGGTCCTACGAGCCACCGGCGGAGCTCAGCGGATTGGGCGAGGTCATGGGGCGTGCGATCAAGGAGGACATCGAGGACGGCACCACGAGTCTGCGCCTGGATTTCGCGCTCAACAAAGTGCCCGGGCGGGCGCCGCCGACACCGAGCGACACCGAGCACGACAGCATCAAGGGCGAGACAACGAAGCTGACGATCCGCTCGCTGCTGCATTACCTTTGGGATCAGGCGCATCTCACGCACTGGCATCCGGGCATGCAGGGCAAGCGCAGCTGGGCGACGGTCCACAAGTTTCTGACTCGCGCGGCGCAGGGCAAATACACTAAAGGTCTGCATCTTCCAAGCACGCTTTACGTGCCTGAGCCGTTTTATGTGGACAGGAAGGAGGCGATCGCGCAGCGGCGCAGCGCTTTGATCGCGGCGGCGGACAATGCCGTCCGTCCGGGGCAAAAGCTGTTCATCGCTGTCGGGGAGATTAAGGAGGTGACGGCGGCACGCTACGGCCGCAAGATCATGCTCAAGCAGGTGCCAGACTTCCCGTTCATGCTCAGCAGCGATTTGAACAAGCGTCTGGAGAAAGTGTACAAGGACGAGGTCAGTCTATGGAACGCGTTTCCGGAGGTTCATCTGATCATGATCGCGACGTTCAGCGTCGGTAACGCTGGGATCGCTGACATTGAGGAAATGGCGCTGATGCTGACTAACGAACACTGGTTACCATTCGCAAACGTGGACGAGCGAAAGCTGCTCGACAGCCTCGTTACGACCGGCAGACGCTTCGTCAAAGGGCTGCGGTACAACCTGCCGTCATCCCGCCCGCTTGCATCGGTCATCCTGACGGACACGCCAGAAAAAGACACCGCGATCTACATGGTTCCCGGCAATGCGTCCGAGAGCTACATGGCCGCGCTCGGTGACCTGCTCGAGAACGGGCGTACCAATCACCTCCAGTGGCAGTCCGGCGACGCGATGCCGCCTCTCCCTGCACCGCAGGCTCGCCCCGCGGGCGCGATCTCCGACTGACCGCAGGCTTGTTTCGCATGCGAAAATGAGACGTGGTTGCTAACCCTGTACCACGGCCGGCGGGGGCTCAACACCAAATTCGTCCTTGTACTCCTTTCGCAAGCCGGCACGGAACAGCCAGTCCCTCGCTTGGTCGTTTGTCAGCAGCTGAAAATCGACGCTTTGCGTGGAGGTATAAATCCGGTTGGCTTTGAGATGCCTGGCGTCCACGTCGCAGTCGTCGCACAGGTAAAACTTTAGTGCGAAGTAAGTGCCCGTCTTTGACTTTGCGAGAACGTGCCAGACCATTTGATCGCGCCTGCGCGCGGTATCCTCTGGCCCCCCCACGATTCCCAGGATTGCCGAAGACTTACCCGAATATACGATGTCGGGCGTCAGCAGCTGGTAGCTTCGCACGGTGTCCGACCATGCCGAGAAAGCTTGAGGCAGGTAGATGCCGATGTTCCTCTTGACATCATCGTTCGCGGCGTCGACGGCTCGTTGGGCCTCTTCAATTTGTTGCCAGAGGGCGTGGAAGCCGGCACCGCCGATTACTATCGCGGCAGTGATCAACCACCCGCGCATGTTGCGCGACCTCTTCGCTTGGCCTGTGTTCTTTGCAACATCCATTCTATTCTCCGTTATCAGCTCGCCGATTCTTCAGCTGTTCGAGCTCGCAGCGAGAAATTTCCCGATCTGGCTCGCGCTTCGTGGACGTCGCGAGCCAGCGGCTGCGGGGCAGTTTACGGCTTCACGCCGGCACTTGCGAGCTGCTGCTCGACGTACTGCGCAAACAGCGCATGGAGATGCGTCGACGGATTGGTAAGGTCCGCGAACATGAACGTCTGGTCAGCGCCGGTCGCAGCGTACAACTGAGGCGAGCAGAAGAGTGCAGAGCCGAAGGCTTGCGGATCGCTCTCGCCGGCCTTCGTCGCGTTTGCGACCATCGAGCTGATGTTGCAGGCGGTGCCGGTGTTCGATACTGAAAAGCCGTTGGCCTGATAGGTCCCGATGATGCCATCCTGCCACGAGAACAGATCCACCGGAATGACCTTTCCAGCCGCCAAGCCGTAGCTCTGGATCGTCTGACTGAGGACCTGGTTGAACACCGACGCCAGCGCCGTGAGCAGCTGCTGCGCGCTCGTTCCGTTCTGCACGGCCAGCGGGGTTTGGCCGAGGTCCGCGACATTCACGAGGACAACGTGGCCTGCGCCCGAGGTGACAATCTGCTGGACTGTCGAGGCGAGGGACTGCGCGACCGGCGTTAGCGCGGCGACGGCTTCCTTCTGGACCGCCGTCGCCTCGTCCATCCCACCGGCAACGTCGCCTGCCACTGCATTCTGGATGGATGCCTCGAGCTCGAGAATGTCGTCGGTGCCGCCGTCGACGAGCACGACCTGATTCGCAGTGAACGACCCATGCGCGCTGAGATAGTTCTGGACCTGTTCGGTGACCGGCACGGTAGTGGCCTGCGCGTACGCCGCGTTGACCGCCGCGGCCGGCGCATGCCCTTCGCCGTCCGGGTCCTGAACGCGTGCGCCGCCCTGCGCGTAACCGAGACCGGTGGAAGCGGTCAGCGGCTGGCCGAAGCCACCGAGATAGGCGGCGGTCAGCGACCCGCCGAAATATTCAGCGATTTTCTGCGCCCAGACTTCGCCCGGATTCGTCGTATAGCGGCCGCCGCCGAACCCAGGCGCGATCACCGGCGCGTAGGTGCCAACGTCCGAGAGTTCGTCGCCGAAGGCGACAACCTGCAAGGCAGTGGATTGCTGCGCTGCGCCGGCGGTCGAGTTACCACCACCGCCACCGCCACCGCCGCAGGCGGCGAGGGCGACGGCGGTAAGCGCTGCCGCCGCGTATAGGACGGTGCGTTTGAGGGCGAGGGGGGCATTCTTGATTGAAGCGAGTTTTGCGGCGTTCATTGTTGGTGTTCCCCGTTTTCTTCGATTCGTCGGTTATGCAGGTCGCTTCGGAGAGAACGCGATCTGCGTTGGCCTTGCGGCGTGTCGGCCGCAAGCGGTACTACACAGATGTCAGCTGAGGTTCCGTTGGATCGCCATCGTCATCCGGATGCTCGACGGTCGGCGGGACAAGTCTTGTGTGTTCCCGCATGGCGTCGCGCACGTCGTCGAATTGACCCCTGCGCGTCTCGCCTTGCCAAAGCACGTACTTGGCCGACCCGAGCACGTAGCATTTGGCAATGGTCCAGCCGCTTGGGTGCGATAGGCAGTATTCGCTGACCTTCGTCCATTGCCCCATCGTCAGGCTTCTATCGTTCGGGTCCGTCGCGGCCGGACATGCCGTGCATGCCGACCACTTCGATCAGGATTGCCGGGCTCCGGTCGATTTGGGCGGGCTGACGAACGGATCTCCCGCCGCCGGTGCAGTGCTCACTCGGCTCGGCGTCGAGTCAACACTGAAGAAGTAATTGGGATGGGCGCGATAGACGAGGTGCCCCATCTGGACGACGCTCCCCAGCGCTACGAAGAGCAGGCCGTTTCGGCAGAAACGCGAGGCATCGACGAGGGCCTTGACCGCGGCCACTTCAATGCGATTCGGCGTCGCGCCGCGCTGCGTGTCAATCAGCGCCAGCATGCTGCACTCCTCGTCACGGCTCATGACCGCGCCCATCGAAACCCAGCAGGTGCCGTACAGCACGGCGCACGCGGCGATCCAGTCGAACTTGTCGTCGGGCTGGACGATCGGGAACGGAAAGCACAGACATAGCGCGACCATCGAAGCCATTGCAAGCACGAAGGCGATGTTTTGGTATCGGGCCGGCGCCGAGGGCGTCTTCTGGTGGTGCCGGAATCGCGCATAGATCCTCCGGATTGCGACGAACGAGACGCCGATGAAAAGCCAGAAGAGAATCGCCTGCAGGACCGACATCGAGGAGACAGTTTGTGTGAGGTTGCGTAGATAGCTGGTCATATCGATCTTGTTAGATAGCAAGGGTGTTTCGGTTTGCCGTCCCGGGGCCGCAATTTGAAGCGCCGACACAGCTTGAAAGTCCCGCGACTGTCTGGGACTTGTCCGTCGCGCTGACGACCGGCCTCAAGGTACTTCCATATTATTATCAGATATGTTGACGGTCAATAGATGACTAGGGATGTGGACCGATTGATGGACCTGCGCTCGCCTGTGCGTTCAGAACGGGCTCGTGTGAGGTCTTGCCGCGCGTGGTCGGCGCGTTGGCGATCGCACGCAGAAGCACGTCGCCGGCCATCTCTCCCTGCGTATACGATGGCCACGGCACAAACGGCTGAGAGTAGTTACGGCCGAAGACGAGCAGACTGGGGCATCGAAAGATCACCCGCTTGTCAGCAAGCCGGACGAGCACGTCGGTTCCGCATTTCACGCGTCCACCGACGGCTGCGGGCTCCGCGACGCCTGATCTGGCGGGGTCACTGAAGAACAGCCAGTGATCGATCGTCGTGCCGCAGAGGTATAGCCCGGAAAGTACGGCCAGTAGCATCATTCCAAAGCGCAGCGAAAGCGGGTCCGTAAAGTTTTCCGCGCGCGCAACGCTGCGCAGGCGTACGGAGAAAAGGAGGACGGTGAGTGCGCCAAACGCAAAGAAGGCGACCACCGACCAGTTATACGCGTCGCCCGAAATTCCCTTGTGGGGACCGGGAATGAGTTCAAAGCCAAGCAGCAGGCCGAAGTAGCCGATCAGGCAGCAAATGAAGTGTGCCTGGGCGATCAATCCGGGCCGCCCCCTGAGCGCGAGGCCTCGGACGGCTAGAATCAGATGGGCGTAGGCAGCGAACAGGAAAGCGGGAACGAAGACCATCGAGCGCCTTGACTTGAAGATGGATGGACGGGTGAATGCCGCGGAGGCCAGGTCGGTTTGCTTATTGGAGGACTGGCCAACAACGCGTGGGCGTTTTGCTCTGGCAGATCTGCTTCGTCCCATTGGCCATCGTTCGGAGTTCGAGGTCGGCACCGGCGGCCGCATTGAATCTGCCGGCAACAACGAAGGTCCCCACTTCGGTCACAGCTGCTGTTTGCAGCGAAGATGGGGTTACAACAAGTCCGATCTGCCCGCTCGGCGTGAAGCCGTAGGACACGTCATCGTTATCGCCGCTCAGGTGTGTTGATCGAACGTGCCCGGCATGTTCGACGCTCGCTACGTGCGTGGCGTTGTAATGAAATGAGAACACGCCGGCGATTGCCAGAACGGCCAACCAGGCGAGCGGCGCTGCGTTTGAGAGCGTGGAGTCATTCACAGGGCGATTGGCGGCACAGATTTGCTGTCTGCACACCGCAATAATAATCCTTAAAGGAAGTGATTATTATTGTACAACGCCGGGATAGGGAATTGGCACCGCCCGTAGGAGGGCAGCGGCCGTTCCGCGGAGCCCTCAGATTACCCTTCCGTCGATGGCTAGCTCTGCCGGGCGGGCCTCAAAGCGGTACTGCCGGTGCTTCGGTACTGGGAATCGAGGCGCCGCACAAGATAATCGAGCGTGCGCTGGGGATTCCTGGTGTCACCGCTGATCAGGTGCACGGCCTTGGTCATCTCCTCGCCGAATTTCCCGACCAGCAATGCCCCGAGCGCGGGTGTCTCAGCACCGCGGGCAACATCGTCGATTCTGCCGCGTGGGTAATTCTGGAGCTCGCGGCTCGACCGCCACAGATTCAGTCCAGTCCATAGCGAGCGGGGACGCGATTCCGCTCAATGATGCCCACTCAAATATGGATTCATTTGCGCGTGCTCGTTGGCCCTGCGGTCTTACTCAAGATCGGGCGCCTGGCAAGCAAAATGAATGCGCGCACCGAAGATGGCGCCGATTGCGGTCGTGAGAATCCATCCCCACGACGAGAACGACGCGGGATCGGTCCTCGCCCACTGGATGTTGCCGGCGAGGCTGAGGGCGGCCGCCACAGCAACGGCCCCCCAATTGATGGACTCGGCGGCCATCGTGATAAAGCCGATCGCGCCGATGGCGATCGCTATGTACAAGAGGCAACCCGGTTCGATTGAGAGCGACATGTTGTTCTCCGTGCAAACTCCCCTCGTCAGCCGCGCCCCAACTTTACCAGGCGAGAGTCGATCGCACCTTTGCTACGCCCGTGCCGTGCTGCGAGCTCCTTGGGGGTAAGTCCAGCGTCATGCCCGTCAAGCAGTTGCTTGTCCTCTTCCGGGGACCAGGAGTGCCCGGCATTCAACGGTCGGGGCTTCGACTTTGCCCGCTTGTCGGCCGCGCCGGGAGCGGCGCCCAATGCCTGCACTGCAACGAACAGGGCACGAATGACGTCCGGCTGGTTGAAGGGGTTCTGATCGGCCATGACCTCGCCCGTGGATGGATCAATGCCGTTGGCGAGGGTTTGGATGATCGACAGGGCGTGTTGTGGCGACATGGTCTTCGAACAGGTTTACGGCGAACTTCCGTCTATTTTGGGCTTCAGCGGAACAGGCCCGGATCGGACGTTGAACCGTACGGGTCAACACCAGACGGTATCTTGGGCGTTTCCTACGTGGCCGAACCCACCCAACAACCTGACAGCGCGATGCGATCGGCATGCGAACGATGATCGATCCACACTCCGGGTTGCAGCACGACCAGCGTTGTGCAAACGGCTATGAATAATCGAAAATCGGGTACAGGCGGTTGCCTGTCGTCGGAGCCCACAGCACCTGTCCTCTGAGGCGCGGTGGTTTCCGCTTGCTACAGCCAGTTTTCGACCTTAAGCTCCGGCACGCGCCGGAACTCACGCTCATTGTTTGTGACCACCACCGCACCGACACAGCGGGCGTGTGACGCGATCAGAAGATCGTTTGCGCCGATCATTTGACCGCTCTTGTGCAGATGCGCGCGAATCTCGGCGTAGTGCTCGGCAGCCTCTTCCGGCCACTCCATTACGGTCAGATGCTTAACAAACGCATCGAGCGCCTCCCGGTTGCGCTTGCCCTGAGATGACAGTTTGATGCCGAAAAGCAACTCTGCGAGCGTCACGACTGAGATAGCCTGCTCATCGATTGATGTCGCGAGCAATTTTGCGCGGAGGTTCTCGCTTGGCCCACGCATGACAAAAGCGCAGGTGTCGGTGTCGAGCATGTACAAGGGCATCAGAACGGCTCCCTATCCTGAATGGGTAGGTCGCTCACCCCCTCCATAAAGTCTGCGGTCGCCCGTGGGCCGGAGGCAAGATATTCGGCCCACGAATCCGGTTTCGGCGACAGAACGATCCTGTCACCGTCACGGCTGATGTACACCTCTTTCCCGATAAAGCGAAACTCGGCAGGCAGACGGACCGCCTGGCTACCGCCGCTCGAAAACAACTTTGCAACCCGAGACATGGCTTACTTCCATTCAGGACATGACATATCTACAATTATAGATACATTTGTAGATATGTCAATGGATACATCCACGCCCCGGCGGGCCCGGTGCGCCCGCGGGTTTGACGCATATCGTGAACGTGACCTGCGGCGTGGTTATGGGGGCGTTCCGGGGTGCGGTCATGAAGGACGGTGGCCCTCGCATAGCACGATGCCCCACTCAGTCTCCCGGCACAGACGCTGCGGGCGTCTGACGCATCCCGGCCGCCGAGAACCATTCGTTGACGCCGCGGTGATGGCCTAGCCTAACCGGGGGACCAGAAATTCGCACGCGCGTTCGAGCCCTTCGGCGAGCTGCTGGTCTCGCCGGGCCCACTCCCTGATACGTTCGATGAGCGCCTCCCGCGACGCGCCGGTGAGCCAGTCCTCGAGCGGCTCCGGCTCGTCGACGTCGACGCAGTCGTCCTCGAGGTCGATAGCGAGATCCGGTCGCCCGCTCGCTGTCTGTTCGTCGTGCATTGTGCACTCGCCCCCTGCAGAAGACATCGCAACGTTCAACCGAATTGCGTACTATGGCCGCGCTTGTAGCGCGCCTCAGCGCGTTTGCCGGCGATGAAGGCAATGACGCAGCCGAGGATCAGAACCAGCGCTGACCTAGCCGTGTCGTGGCCCGTGGCCGGCGTCGACCAGCCATAAAGTCGCCCGACAATCAGCTCGAAAACGATTAGCCAGACGAGAAATACACCAATGACCCAGCGGCGGCCATAGCGCGATGCGGCGATGTCGATAGCGTTGCGTGATTTCAATTTTTTGTCCTCGTTGGATGGCGATATTTCAGCGCCGATTTCTCACCCGTTGTTCTGTTCTAGCTGGGGAAGTCCCGCCACGCCCTTGCATTTGCCTACATCTGCCGCAACGTCATTGGTTCGCCCCCTTTGTGGTCCGGCTCGAACACAGAACCCGTCGGCCCGGTGGATCAAATGTGACGCTTGAGAAACGTTGCCCGTGGGTCAGGCGTCGTCTCGCACCACTCGGCGGCCGCGCGGCCCTTCGCCACCGCTGCGCGCTCGCGGGAGAGCCATTCGACCAGGTTGTCGACGTAGAGATCATCGCGACTGACCGTGCCCTGCAGTTCGCGATACGCCACCCGGTCAGCGGGATCATAGTTGGCCAGCAGGGCGAAGATCTTCGCGGTCCACGATTTGAAGCGGGTTCTCCGGGACGCGATCTGGTAGGCCGCAACGATTATGCCGAGGTCGAGCCACGGGAAGGTGACATGACGGAAGTAGGCCGCGCCGGTATGCGGCAGCAGGGAATAGAGCGCGACGAGCCCAATTGCCGCGACGCCCGCAGCGACGATCCCGTAATGCACGGGGGGGCTTGCATAGCTATGGCGTGCGATCTGCAGGGTTGCCTCGATGCGGCCGAGCTCGCGCAGACGTTGGCGACGAGTTCGCCGGTCATCGGCAGGCTCGGACGTGGGAGCGGAGTAGATCAGTTTCAGACGTGTCACGGCGTCCATTGTCCTTATTCGTCGGAGTGGAGGGTGTCAGGGTCATCGTTTGCCTGCTCGTTCAGTTCGCGGCAGACCTTGCTCGAAAGAGGGACGGTCACGGTGGTGAATGAGACCCACGTGTCCCCGACCGGATCGGCGCCGACGTTCGCCAGCATCCGCTGCGCGCGTTGGTTTAAAGCCGGTTTCGATTTCCCACCTGCGGCCCGCGACGTTGACCAGGGTTTGCCGTGTGGCTTTGCTGCGCGGGGCGTATACGACGTAATACGCATGCTCGCGTTGCTCGTCCAGGCTGCGCCGCACCAGCAGGTAATGCCCGAAGCGGCGCTCTTCTGTGGTGATCTGCAGACGCCACAGCGGGGTGAGCGCCCAGTCATACAGGCGCTCGCCTTTGGCTCCGGCACCTGCTGACAGGCGTCGCCATGCCCGTGCCGGCAAGGCTTCGGCGATCCGGTCGGCCCGTACGTAGTCGGGACCCTGCCACCACAGGGGTTCGTTCTTCGCGACGGCCAGTACGAAAGACTGGCCGCGCGACTCGAGCCACAGCCGCAGGTGACGGTCGCCGCCGTAGACTTCATCACCCGTGACCCAACCGCACGGCACACCTGCGTCCAGCGCCCGCTCAAGCATGCTGCGCGCGAGCTGCGGCTTCGTTGCAAACTCCACCGCCTCGGGAATGCCCGCTGCCTCGCAGCGCACACGGTCATCGGTCCACGCCTTGGGCACATACAGTTCGCGGTCGATAAACGCGCTGCCGCCGCGACCGGCATAGCAGAGGAACACGCCGATCTGGCTGTTCTCGATACGGCCTGCCGTGCCACTGTACTGGCGTTGCACACCGGCCGAGTGCTGCCCCTTCTTGACGAAGCCGGTCTCGTCCACAATCAGCACCGCGTCACGCTCGCCCAGTTGTTCAACGACGTACTCCCGGAGCACATCGCGCGCGCCATCCGCATCCCATTGCGCCCGCTCGAGCAGGTGCTGCACGCCATCAGGCGTTGCTTCGCCGATCCATTCGGCGAGTTGCCAGCCGTTCTTGCGCTCGACTGTGCCCAGCAGGCCCTTCAGGTAAGCGAGAGACCGATGTCGGGGCTCGGGGCGCCTGAACAGTTCTCCGAGCCGCTGGTGTAGCGCCTCCAGTTCACGCTCCCACGCTCTTGCCGTCGAATGCATCGCTTTCTCACGTAGTAGTACTAAATATTGTTAGTATAGTAAAAAATCTACGGCTGTAGTACTAGGGGCGCACCGGTTGCCGGCGATCCCTCCTGATCGCCCATGCCACACGTGCGGAGCTAACGTCAGAGTAATGGAATGGACGCGAACAAGAACGCGCGGATCGTCTGGGCGCAATTGGTCCACTGCTGCGAGTTTCAACCTGATTACCACGCGCCTGCAGCGACCGCGTAACCGTCACCCGCATGCTTGTCGCGTAGCTACCAGCAGGAGACTACAGCCGATTGCTCAGGCGATCATGACGTGATGGCGAGACAGGTCAGACCGTGGCCGGGAAACTCTGGGTACACCAATGTGTGTAAGAGTACGCAAGAGTGATGAGAGCCCGGCCAGCGCATTCCATCAGGGACCGCCGGCCGTGCGCCGGACAGCGAAGTCCGGATGCATGGCTGCAATCAATACCTTCGCTCCGTTACAAATGAGAGCTTGGCAAGCCGGGGGCGTCCATGCATGGTGTATGGGCAGCATCGTGACGGTCGATTTCAGGCGGCGAGTTTCTGCTGAACCGGCCGATCGTCTTGCACCGGTTCGCCGTCTTTGAAGGCAATGCCCTCAAGCAACAGCTTGATTTTTTCCGGGCCGTTGATATGGCGCCAAGTTTTTTCAGCTTCCTCGATCAGCTTGAATGCCAAGCCGGGGAAGGTTGGTCGCGACACGCAGTTACGCGTGCGTGTCGTACGGTGGTGCACCGTCGCGAACGTCGATTCGATCGCGTTGGTCGTGCGCAGGTGCTGCCAATGCGACCTTACGTCACACGCCTACGATTTTTCCGTTTCGTGAGCAGGACCACCGGCTACTGGCAGCAGCTCGGCTCCAACACCGGCGCGGCCTCGCCATTGCTGAGGTCCTTGTAGGCTTTGAACGCCTTGAGCGCCCACATCTCGCCGACGCAGCCGCCCATCGTCGAGGCGACCGCAAGCACTTCGCCCAACTCCTGCTCGGTCGCACCCAACTTCACCGCCTGCTGCACGTAGAACTTGAAACACGGCTCGCAGCGGGCCGAGATCGCCCACAGCATCGCGGCCAGCGCCTTCAGAGGGGCCGGTAACGCGCCGTCGCTGAAGATGGCTTCCTGCCGCATCTGGTTGATGTGGTGGGCGGTGTTCTTTGTCAGCTTGCCGAACTCGGCCATCAGCCCCAAGGCCGGATCCATGTCGGTCAGTTGCATGTTGTCTTCCTCACGGTTGCATGGTGGATGAATCTCTCCAGATATCCCGCACCTATCAGTTAGATCACACCCAGCAGTTCCTTCAATTTCACTGCTTTCGATCGACTTACCGGAACTACGGTGCGCTCTGCATCAGCCATGACAAGATTGACGCTTTCATCAAATTTAATAAGCTCTACTGCATAACTAAGGCTAACGATGTGGCTACGGTGTACTCGCAAGTAGATGCTGTCGTCCAGTCGTAGTTCAAGATCTGACAGCGAAAAATTAGAGAGGTAGCGATCGTCTTTTGTGACAATTGTCGTGTAGTGGCCGTCGCCTTGGAAACGCACGATATCCTTGAGGTCGATCAGAATCATCCGATTCTTTCGATAGACGGGAAGTTTGAATAGGCGTCTCGGCGACGGGGCGTTGCCGCTTGGACTTTGCCTAGGAGGTTCGGTTGTGATATCGGTCACGTCATAAAAAATCATACATGTACCGCACATCCCTTGTAAACCTGCCATCCGGGAAACCTTGATCATCAATATTCTGTCAGGAATGTTGATCATCATCGCGAGCGGTGGCGGCGACTTCGCCGGACAACCCCCAGCATCTCTCGACTGCAGGAGAAAGCGGAGCTTGTCGCGGCTCTTCTCAGGGTGCAACTGCACCACGTCTATGCCGAATAGCTTGTCCTGCATTACACCTAGTGTAGTGCGTCACAAATAATGCAACTTAATCGCGGTTTACGAGTCTCCTTGATACGGAGGGAGAACTCATGCGAATCGCGGCGAAAGTTGAGCTAAGTGAAGCACAGCGCAAACAGTTAAAGACGTGGGCTACTGGCCGGACGATTCCGGTTCGACTGGCTGAGCGCGCCAAGATGATTTTGCTCGCAGCGCAGGGAAAGACAGATAAAGAGATCAGTGCGGACCTGGCTATCTGGCGAGGCACGGTCGCACGCTGGCGCGCTCGCTTTATAGCTGACGGTGTGACGGGGATCGAGCGGGATGAGACGCGACCCGGGCGCAAGCCGAAGATCTCCGCGCGCAAGGTCAAGACCGTTGTGGCACTGACGACGCAGCAACGTCCGGATAACGCGACGCATTGGAGCACACGCAGCATGGCAGCGGTGGCCGGCATAAGTGAGGCGAGCGTGCGGCGCATCTGGCAGGCGCATGGCCTCAAGCCGCATCGGTTAGAGAGCTTCAAGGTATCGAACGACAAGCACTTTGCCGAGAAACTCGAGGACATCGTCGGGCTGTATCTCGATCCCCCGGAGCACGCCTTGGTCCTGTGCTGCGATGAGAAGTCCCAGATCCAGGCACTTGATCGGACCCAGCCGGGCTTGCCGCTCAAGCGAGGTCGCGCTCAAACGATGACGCACGATTACAAGCGCCATGGTGTGACGACGCTGTTTGCCGCGATGAACACGCTCGATGGCAGTGTCATTGGCCAGTGCCAGACTAAACATCGTCACCAGGAGTGGTTGAGCTTCTTGCGCAAGATCGATCGCAACACGCCCAAGGACAAGGAGCTGCATTTGATCGCTGACAACTATGCAACCCATAAGCACCCCGAGGTACAGGCATGGCTTGCCAAGCACCCGCGATTCCACATGCATTTCACGCCCACCAGTGCCTCTTGGCTCAACATGGTCGAACGCTTCTTTCGTGACTTATCAGTGAACCAGTTGCGACGTGCGGCGTTCCGCTCGGTACCCGAATTGGTCAGCACAATCGAACAGTACGTGCAGAAGCACAATCGTCATCCGAAACCATTCATCTGGACAGCAAAAGCCTCCGACATCCTCGCGAAAGTCACGCGTGCCAGGGCCAAACTGAATAAGATGCAATCTGTTTGACGCAGACCACTAGTGGCCGATGTAGCGCCGCCGGACATTCGAGGAGCATGCTTCGGATTACGCCAGTCGATGGATACGATCGGTGCGCTTCTCGGGCCCGCGATCGCGATTGTGCTGATGCTTTGGTTTGCCGACCATATACGCGTGGTGTTGTGGTTCGCCGTGGTACCCGCTTTCATTGCAATCGGCCTGATCGTGTTCGGTGTCCACGAATCCGGCCGTGCACAGTCGACGCGGAGTTTCCGTTCTCCGATGCACTGGCGTACGCTCCGGGAATTCTCCGCGCGCTACTGGTTCGTCGTGTTGATCGGCGCCACCTTCACACTCGCGCGCTTCAGTGAGGCGTTTCTCGTGCTGCGCGCACAGCAAACCGGATTGGATATCGCGTGGATTCCTGGTGTGATGGTCGTCATGAGTCTCGCCTATTCGTTGTCGGCATGGCCAGTCGGCATCCTCTCCGATCGGCTGGACCGTCGCATCTTGCTTTCGATCGGCATGGTGCTGCTGATCGCGGCCGATCTCGTGCTCGGCATTGGCAAGTCGATCACATCGATGTTCGTTGGCGTGGCCGTGTGGGGGCTGCATATGGGTTTCACGCAAGGCGTTCTCGCCGCGATGGTGTCCGAAACGTCACCTATGACGTTACGCGGAACCGCGTTCGGCGTGTTCAATCTGGTCGGCGGTGTCAGCATGCTGCTCGCGAGCGTCATTGCGGGTGCGGTGTGGGAACGATTCGGCGCATCGATCACTTTCTTCACTGGCGCGGCGCTCGTCATCGTGCCGCTGTGTCTGTGCTGGTACACACCACGGTCCGCGACGTCGCGAGCGTAACATCTTCTCGATCGTTCACGACGTTATGAATACGCTCGAAGCATTCAACCAAGCACTTTTTCTTATGATCAACGCCACGCCCGCGACGCCACCGTGGCAGATCGGCGCAGCTACGCGGATCGCCGACGACCTGATCTTTCTGATCCCGTTGCAGGATTCGACTGCCGGTGCCGCATCCTGAGTACCCGTGATCGAGGATGACGTGCGTGCGGACAATAGCATGTCGCTGTGTTCGAACGGCTCGATACGCGGGCAAGGGCGGAAACCGCCCTCCGCACTACCGAAGCACTGCATTGATGTGCGTCAATACAACTCAGGAATTCCTGCCCTCTAGCTTGTCGAACGTTTTCAGCAGGTCACTCAACGCTGCCGTGCAGTTGCCCTGAGTCGGGTGATCAGCACGCAGCGCTTCGAGGGCACCGTCGATTGCCTTGTCGAGTTCATGCCAATCCGCAGCTGCGCGCGGTTTCAATCCGGCTTCCGCGCCGTCCCAGGCAACCTCCAGGTCCTTGATGCGTGTCCTGCCGCCCGCGAGATCACCTTTCGCCACGAGAGTGGATACGTCGGTTGCGATTGTACGGAACTGGGAGAGGTCACCTAGTCTCGATACGGTCGATGATGCGCTGTGCTGCGCATCGGTCGCGCTGGATGCCGTTGCCGTCACAACAGGACTGTCTGTTTGCTTTGAGCAGCCAGTGGCGAAAGCGAGCATCGTGCACGCGGAAAGCGCGATGAGCAGACGTGACGGTGCGATTCGATCATTCATGAAAAAGGCCTCGCATCGAGGTTTGTTAATGAAGTCACGCGACCGTTTCGGCACGCGCGCGACTGCTGGCGCCGAACTGTGCGAAAGCGACGAGCACGATGATCACGGACAGGAACAGTAGGCTCGTCGATGCGGCACCCAGACCGAACCCGCCGTAATTGTGCGATTGAGTGAGCAGATCGCCGAGCGATGCACCGAACGGTCGCGTGAGGATGTACGCAATCCAGAAGGTGAGCACCGCGTTGACGCCGCTGCTCCATGCGACATACACCAGTGCGAGCAGCACGCCGAATACAACGGTACCCAGCGAGAAGCCGAGCCCCAAGGCTTCGGTCGCGAGATCGCCCGCAGCGGTACCCAGTGCGAACGTGCACAGGATCGCGGACCAATAGAACAACTCTCGCTGCGGCGTGTCGATTGCGTCGATCGACAACGTCCCTTCGATCCGATACCAAATCGTGAAGATCGCGGCGAGAGCGACGGCGAACACGCTTGTGCTGACATACAGACTGACGCCGAGGCCGTCAGTCAGCAAATCGGTGATCTGGGTCCCGACGATGCTTACCAGGACGACAGTGAGCCAGTAGATCCATGGGGTGCAGCGTCGCGTGCGCATCTGCAGGACAAGCGCTATTGCAAGCAAGGACATCATCAAGCCGCGAGTTAAACTTTGGCCCCAGCCCGCGTTGACTGCCAGGTAGTCGGAGGCAGTTTCACCGACCGTGGTGGACATGATTTTGATAATCCAGAACGCAAGCGTGATCTCAGGAACCTTGTTGAGCCAGCGTGAGGTGGGCGTGTCGGTAGCGGGCGACATGGTGGCGATTCCTCGGGAGTTGAGTGCCACGCAGTCTAGCTGGGCAGACTTAGGGGAACCTTAGTGTGGAGCAGCGAGAAATGAGCCAACCGGGGGTTTTGTCGCATTAACGCGGTCAAGTAAAATCCGTCGACCGCAACGCATGACATGCATGATGGCAAAGACGAAGACGCCGCGCAAGACGCTGCCAGCTGGCATTGGCAAGGTACTGAAGCGGCTGCACTACCCGATGGATGTGATCCTGCTGTGCGTCCGGTGGTACGTGGCGTACTCACTGAGCCTGCGTAACCTCGAGGAAATGATGGCCGAGCGGGGTATCGAGGTGGACCATTCGAGTGTGCACCGGTGGGTCATCAAGCTGCTGCCTGTGTTTGAAAAAGCATTCCGCAAACGCAAACGGCCTGTCGGCAGGAGCTGGCGCGTCGATGAGACCTACGTCAAGGTCAAAGGCCAGTGGAAATACTTGTACCGTGCCGTCGACAAGCAGGGTAACACGGTGGATTTCCTGCTGCGTGCCCATCGCGATAAGGCCGCTGCTCGCCGCTACTTCGAGAAGGCGATTGAACAGAACGGCGAACCCGAGACAATTACCGTGGACAGGAGCGGCTCGAATCTGGCCGCGCTCGAAGCGCTTAACGCCGAACGATCGGTGCCGATCAAGGTCCGGCAGAACAAATACCTGAACAACATAGTCGAGCAGGATCACCGTGCCATCAAACGTATCATCAGGCCGATGATGGGGTTCAGGAATTTCCGCTGTGCACGCATCATCCTCGCCGGCATCGAGATCATGCACATGATCCGCAAGGGGCAGATGCGTGACGACGGCGTCGCTTCGACTGCAGCCGAACAATTCTACTCGTTGGCAGCATAAGTAGTCCTCCTTATATCTGAACCCGCTCGTCCTGACTCCCTTATCGCGACACAACCGGCCTCAGTCACCTCGTACACATGGCCCAGGCCGTGGCAGGTCGGGCACGCTCCCTGCGGCGTGTTGGGCGAAAAATCCTCGGCGTACAGCATCGGCTGGTTGGCGGGATAGGCGCCGGCGCGCGAATACATCATCCGCACCAGGCTGGACAGGGTGGTCACACTGCCCACGGAGGAACGCGCATTGCTGGACCCCCGCTGCGGCTGCAGCGCCACCGCTGGTGGCAGGCCGTCGATCGCATCTACGTCCGGCACGCCCGCCTGGTCGATCAGGCGCCGTGCATAGGGAGCCACCGACTCAAAGTAGCGTCGCTGCGCCTCGGCATAGATGGTGCCGAAGGCCAGCGAGGACTTCCCTGAGCCGGAGACACCCGAGAACACCACCAGCGCATTCCGCGGGATAGAGACGTCCACCTCTTTGAGGTTGTTCTCACGCGCGCCACGCACCTGCACGAGGCCGCTGGCCGCAGCGGTACAAGAGGATTCACCGAAGGAATTGCTTGGCATGTTGTTCTCCTCTGTTCAAACGGACGGCGCAGCTGTCGCGCGCCAGGACGGTAGCTCGTCAGGAAGATTTCTCTTCCGCCGCCGTGTCGCTGTGGGCGTGTCTTATCCTGCGGACGATCCACCAGATCGTCAGCATCACTGCAGGTACCAGAACCGCCATCACCTGCGCCACGCTGTCGTGAACGAGCGGAATGCCCTTGAGCAGGTAGCCGAGAAGACTCACGACGTAATAAGAAATTGCCGCGACCGACAGGCCTTCGACGGTTTGCTGAAGGCGCAATTGCAACTTGGCCCGGTTGTTCATCGAAGCCAGCAGATCGCGGTTCTGGCGTTCAAGTTCGACGTCGATCCACGAACGCAGCAACGCGATGGCTCGGGTCAGTTTGTCGGAGAGCTTGGCCTGGCGCTCCTTTACGGATTGGCACGTCCGCATGGCTGGAGCGATGCGACGCTGCAGGAAGTCCGCCCAGGTGCTGTATCCGGATACGGCCACTTCTGAAAGCGCAGCCAGCCTTTCCTCGACGATCTCGTAGTAGGCACGGCTGGCGCCGAAGCGATAGAGATTTGCCGCGACGCCAGCTTCCAGTTCGGCGGCCAGACCGGTCAATTCGGAAAGCAGCACGTCGCTATCGCGGCGTTCTACCAAATTCGTACACATCTCGTCAGTGATCGCAGCAAGGCGCGACTCCATGTGTCGCAGCTCCGACGTCATCGATCGCGTCAACGGCAGAGACAGCAACGCCAAGGTACGGTACGTCTCGATTTCCAATAGACGTTGAGCCAGCGCACCTGCCCGCGCCGGGGTCAAATCACGAGCAAGGATGAGGATCTGCGTCAGGCCATCCTCATCCTGTCGGAAGTCGGTCAAGATGGCGGCAGAGCCGTTCTCTACCAGCGAGTAGCACAGGCTGGCAGGATCGAAGCGATCAGCCTCCTTCTCCGTTTCTGGTGTCCACGGAAGAAGTCTCAAGCGGATGCCGGATACGACCGGGCCCGGAGGAACAAATCCATGTTTGAAGGGATTTTCTCCGCAAGGCTCTCCCGTCTTGGAATCCAGCGAAGCGCACCAGAGATACGTAGAGAACTCGGTGTGCTTTTCACAGTGAAGGTCTCCCTCATCCCATGTCACGCCGTGTAGCGGCGTAGCGTGGTCGGGCTCGGCAACGCCGAAGCGATGAGATAACTCGCTCATCGCCATCTGATCCATGGCCTGGTCGCCTTCGGTCATGAAAGCGAGCTGCAATATACCGCGGGGGGCCTCAAGCAACAGATGCGGGCGCGCATGCACTTCACCCACGGCTGCAGCACGATCGGCATAAGCCGGCATGCCGTACACGGTGGCGGTCGGGGTGGGTTGTACGGTCGTCGTATTGATATTGGCCGGCTCTTTCATAACGACCTCATTTCTCATTGGTTGAAAAGCACGCTTCAAAACAAATGCCCGCAGCCATGCGTTTCACACATGGCTACGGGCCGACCTTCATGAGCAGGCACCGCGTTACACAGTCCGTCTAACAGGCTCACCGTATAATAGAGGCTTGTGCTGACCCTGTCAGAACGCTCTCAGCTTCCTTGCTTTCAGACGAAGGTGTACGAGCAGACCTTGTTGCCTGCCGGATCACGCAGGTAGGCCGCATAGGCACCCGGCAGGTGACCACGTGCGCCAGGCTGGCCCTCGTCAATGCCGCCTGCGGCAAGGCCGGCGGCGTGGAAGGCATCCACTTCAGCGGGAGTGGCGGCCGCAAAGCCGATCGTCACGCCGTTGCTGGAAGGCGCTTCACCATTGCCCGGGCGGGCGATGATGAAAGCCGGCTTTTCGCGACCGAAAAGTACCCATCCGTTGTTGAAAGGACCGAGGTTCTTGATGCCAAGAGCACCCAGAGCGGCGTCGTAGAACGCGACCGACTTCTGAAGGTCGGCAGCGCCGATAAAGATGTGCGAAAAGATGCCATCGCCAGAAATGACAGGAGTGGACATGATTAATTTCCTTGGTGGTTGGTGTTGAATGGGTAGTGGGCGGTCAGTAGTGGATCACCGTGCGAATCGACTTGCCTTCATGCATCAGGTCGAAGGCCTTGTTGATGTCGTCGAGGCCCATGGTGTGGGTGACGAACGGGGCGAGATCGATCTCGCCTTTCATTGCGTCCTCCACCATGCCGGGAAGTTGAGTGCGGCCCTTGACCCCGCCGAAAGCCGAGCCCTTCCAGGTGCGACCGGTGATCAACTGGAACGGGCGCGTCGAAATTTCCTTGCCTGCACCAGCCACGCCGATGACGATCGACTGGCCCCAGCCACGATGTGCTGCCTCCAGTGCCGAGCGCATCACGTTGACGTTGCCGATGCACTCGAAGGTGTGATCGACACCCCAACCGGTCATCTCGATGAGAACCTCGTGAATCGGCTTGTCGAAGTCCTTCGGGTTGAGGCATTCGGTCGCGCCGAAGGTACGAGCCAGCTCGAACTTCGCAGGATTGGTGTCGATGGCGATGATGCGACCTGCCTTGGCCTGGCGTGCCCCCTGAATCGCAGCGAGCCCGATGCCGCCGAGGCCGAAGATGGCCACAGAGTCACCCGGCTGAACCTTGGCCGTGTTGTGAACAGCGCCGATGCCGGTGGTCACACCGCAACCCAGCAGGCAGACATGCTCGGGATTGGCGTCCGGGTTGATCTTGGCCAGCGAGACTTCGGCCACCACCGTGTATTCGCTGAAGGTCGAGCAGCCCATGTAGTGGTAGATCGGCTGGCCGTTGTAGCTGAAGCGGGTGGTGCCATCGGGCATCACGCCCTTGCCCTGGGTGGCGCGCACCGCCACGCACAGGTTGGTCTTGCCGCTCTTGCAGAACAGGCACTCACCGCACTCGGCGGTGTACAGCGGGATCACGTGGTCACCCGGCTTGACCGAGGTCACGCCCTCGCCGACCTCGACCACGATGCCGGCGCCCTCATGGCCCAGCACCGCCGGGAACACGCCTTCCGGGTCCTCGCCCGACAGGGTGAAGGCGTCGGTATGGCAAACGCCGGTATTCGTGATCCTGACAAGCACCTCGCCCTTGCGCGGCGGCTCGACGTCGATCTCGACGATTTCCAGTGGCTTTCCTGGCCCGAAGGCAACTGCTGCACGTGATTTCATGATGTCGCTTCCTTTACTAGCTAACTAAATTTTCCCTCACCGAGGGTACCCTGGCGCCTCTACCGCAGGTAGGAGCGGACGATGGAGATGGTCTCGTCAATGGACTTGTTCTGCGAATCGCTCCTGATTTCGCTACTGGGAAACTCTTCCCTTAGATAGCTCTCCAGAACCGTTGCCATCAATCCGTTGACAGCTCCACGAACAGCCGCAAGCTGCTGAAGAATTGCAGGGCATTCAGCACCTGCATCGAGCGCTTGCTTCTTTTCTTCCGGGCCATGTGGCACTCACCGCTTTTCACTCCAGATAAGCGGGGCCTGACGCCGAAGAGACAGGCCCTCAACTCATTAGAATTCCTGCACGGTTGGGCGCAGAACGATCTCGTTAATATCCACGTCAGCAGGCTGCTCAATTGCGAAGGCGATAGCTCGCGCGACGGATTCGGCGGGAATTGCATGCTTGTAGAAGTCCACCACGAAATCGCGGCTCTGTTGGTGGGTGCTGCCGAATTTCAGTTCGGAATCCACGGCGCCCGGTTCGATAGTCGTGGTGCGGATGCTGCCACCGACTTCGTGACGCAGTCCTTCGGAGATAGCCCGCACAGCAAACTTGGTGCCGCTGTACACGGTGCCACCTGGGCTGAACACCTTCAGGCCTGCAACCGATGCGATGTTGATGAAGTGACCACTGTTTTGTTTCTGGAAGACTGGCAATGCAGCCGCGACTCCGTACAGCAGACCCTTGATGTTGATATCGATCATGCGATCCCACTCGTCAGTGCGAGTATCGCTGAGCGGTGCAATCGCCATCAGTCCGGCATTGTTGATCAGTACATCAATGCGACCGTAGGTGTCCACGGCACCTTGAATGAGTGTTTTGACCTCTTCCTGAGAGGTGACATCGGTCTGATACGCGATTGCCTGACCACCTGCATTGGTCAGCTCAGCCACCAATGCGTCGAGTTTATCTTTGCGACGTGCAGCCAGCACTACGCGAGCGCCAAGCGCAGCAAGGTGGCGTGCAGTAGCCTCACCCAGGCCGCTGCTGGCACCGGTGATAACGACAACTTTTCCAGAAATATTATTGCTCATGCTGAGAACCTCATCGGG
>NZ_JAGIXF010000230.1:0-646 GCF_021483755.1 Burkholderia sp. WTPI3
AACCATGGCAAGCGAACCGATTCGCGACCCCGCGAACGACCACCTGCTCACCCCGCAGAACGCGGCGTTCATCGTCATCGATTACCAGCCGGTCCAGGTGAACTCCATCGCCTCGATGGATCGCCAGCTGCTGATCAACAACATCGTCGGCGCCTCGAAGGCCGCCGTCGCTTACGGCCTGCCGATCGTCCACTCCACCGTCAACGTGAAGACCGGCCTGAACAAGCCGCCGATCCCGCAACTGCGCGCCGCCCTCGAAGGCTATCCGACCTGCGACCGCACCAGCATCAACTCGTGGGAAGACGTCGAGTTCCGCAAGGCCGTCGAAGCCACCGGCCGCAAGAAACTCGTCATGACCGCACTTTGGACCGAGGCGTGCCTGACCTTCCCCGCGCTCGACGCACTGAAGGCCGGCTACGAGGTCTACGTGGTCGTCGATGCGGTCGGCGGCACGTCGGTGGCCGCGCACGAAGCCGCGCTGCGCCGCATCGAGCAGGCCGGCGGCCGGATGATCAGCGTCGCGCAATTGTTCTGCGAACTGCAGCGCGACTGGGCACGCAGCGCGACCGTCCCCGCGTTCATCGACCTGTTCATCCAGACCGGCGGCACCGCCGGCATCCAGTTCTCGTACGACAAGAGCTGATTC
>NZ_JAGIXF010000231.1:0-626 GCF_021483755.1 Burkholderia sp. WTPI3
TCAGACGAAGAAGGGCAACGACTGGTATTTCGGCATGAAGGCCCATGTCGGCGTCGACGCCGACTCGGGTCTGGTGCATAGCGTGGTCACCACGGCGGCCAACGAGCCGGACGTATCGCAGGCCCACGCCCTGCTGCACGGTCATGAGCAGGAAGCGTTTGGCGATGCGGGCTACACCGGCGTGGACAAGCGCGAGGAGATGAAGGGCAAGACGGTGAAGTGGCACGTGGCGCTCAAGCGCGGAAAGATCAGGGCGATGCAGGAAGGTCCGCTGAAGGACCTCGTGATCGCGGTCGAGCGAACCAAGGCGCAGATCCGCGCCCGGGTCGAGCATCCGTTTCATGTCGTGAAGAACCTGTTTCGTCATCGCAAGGTGCGCTACAAGGGTCTAGCCAGGAACACGGCACAGCTGTTCAGTCTGTTCGCGCTGGCGAACCTGGTGATCGCGAAAAATCAGCTGTTGTCGACTCATGGGAGCAATCCGTCATGTGTGTGAAAAACGCGGGAAGTGAGGCCCGAATACGAGCGAAACTCACCTCGCATGTCGTCAAATTCCTACGTCAATCTGAAAATTGCAACCTGCCTCGTCCGTTATGCGGACGACAGGCTCATTGATCAGCGTTTCC
>NZ_JAGIXF010000232.1:0-620 GCF_021483755.1 Burkholderia sp. WTPI3
ATCACGCGGCCCGGGTTCGACGACAGCACCAGAATCCGGTCGCACATGAACACCGCTTCCTCGATGTTGTGCGTGACGATCAGCACCGACTTGATCGGCATCCGGCCTTGCGTCCACAGATCGAGCAGGTCGGTGCGCAGCGTTTCCGCGGTCAGCACGTCGAGTGCCGAGAACGGCTCGTCCATCAGCAGGATCGTCGGGTCGACGACGAGCGCGCGCGCAAAGCCCACGCGCTGGCGCATCCCGCCCGACAGCTCGCGCGGATACGCGTTCTCGAAACCGTCGAGACCGATCAGGTCGATCGCCGCGAGCGCGCGTTCGCGCCGCTCGCGCGCGCCGACGCCCAGCGCTTCGAGGCCGGCTTCCACGTTTTGCAGCACGGTCAGCCACGGGAACAGCGCGAAGGTCTGGAACACCATCGCGACGCCTTCGGCCGGGCCGCGCAGCGGCTTGCCGAGATAGGTCACTTCACCGCCGGTCGGCTCGATCAGGCCGGCGATGATGCGCAACAACGTGGATTTGCCCGACCCGGAACGGCCGAGCAGCCCGACGATCTCGCCTTCGCGCAGCGACAGGTTCGCGTCGTCGAGCACGAGCAGTTCGCCCTGCGTCTTGTTGAA
>NZ_JAGIXF010000233.1:0-584 GCF_021483755.1 Burkholderia sp. WTPI3
TCAGGGTCGGTCGTGCCGGCGACGAGCGCGTTGCCGCCGAAGTGATTGATCCGGCCGATCGCGAGCGCCACGTTGGTCAATGCGCTGCCGGTTCCCATGTCGCCAAGCAGCCCGGTCGTGTTGAAGGTCTGCTTCATGTAGTCGTATTCCGGAAGCGTTTCGGTCAACGTTTGCGAGAGCGCGGCAAGACGGGACGACGATGCGTCACTGCCTTTGCCTGCGTCGTGGAAGATGTATTCGAGGTCCGGAACCGCCACACCGGCATTGCGCGCTGCTTCATCGATGGTTGCCTTCCATGCCTGTACGGCGCGCGTCGTGCCGACCTTCCGCTCAAACGCCTGTGTATTGCCGGTTGCGGCCCTGCTGATCCACGCGAGCGGTTCGCGCTCGGTGTTGAAGTTCGGGCCGGCGAGGAACAGCACGACGAGATTCTCGTTGATCTGCGCGTCGGTAGGCGGGAAGTTCGGTGCGTCCCAGTTGATTGCCCAGACGGTCTTGTCCGGGTTCGCCTGCAAGTAGTCCAGCGCGTTGTTCAGCGACGTGAAGCCGGCGTTCGCACCGCCTTGGGTGATGTGCACATCGGG
>NZ_JAGIXF010000234.1:0-584 GCF_021483755.1 Burkholderia sp. WTPI3
TGCATCTCCGGGTCACGGCTCTTCCCGGCGTTCTTCGTGGACGGCGCAGCCTCGAAGATCGTCGCATCCACCAGCGTGCCTTCCTTCATCATCAGCCCGCGCTCGCACAACTCGATGCCGATCTCGTCGAACAGCTTTCGCGTCAGTGCGTGCTCGACCAGCAGGCGCCGGAATTTCAACAGCGTGGTGGCGTCCGGCACGTTCTCGCGCGCCAGGTCGATGCCCGCGAAGGCGCGCATCGCGATGCTGTCGTAGAGCGCATCTTCAAGCCCTTCGTCCGACAACCCGTACCACTGCTGCAGCAAGTAGATCCGCAGCATCCGTTCCAGGCCAATCGGCGGCCGGCCACGCTCGCCCTTCGGGTAATACGGCCCGATCACCGACAGCAGCCGCGACCAAGGGACGACCTTCTCCATCTCGGCCAGAAAGCGTTGACGCTTGGTCACCCGCTTCTTGCCCGCACTTTCCGCTTCCGCAAAACCGATCTGCCGCTGCATCGTCGTGGGTCCGTTCCGTGAGCTTCTTTCTACAACGCCCTTGGCCTCGTCAGCGATGACCGCCAAGCCGAATTGATCAGTGTTTCC
>NZ_JAGIXF010000235.1:0-524 GCF_021483755.1 Burkholderia sp. WTPI3
TTCAGTGCGCTGTGCGGCCTTTGCTCGTTGAAGTCCTGACGCCATGCCGCGATGACTGCCCGAGCGTGCGCGAGCGTCGTGAACCAGTGCTCGTTAAGGCATTCGTCGCGGAACTTGCCGTTGAACGATTCGATGTACGCATTCTGCGTTGGCTTGCCCGCCTGAATCAACTTCAGCGTGACGCCGTTCGCATACGCCCACTGGTCAAGCGCGCGGCTCGTAAATTCGGGTCCCTGGTCGGTTCGCACCGCCTTGGGATAGCCACGGAAGCGAGCTGCACGGTCCAATGCCCGAGCGACATACAAACCTGAGATGCCGTGGTCGACGACGATGTCGACAGCCTCTTTCGTGAAGTCGTCGACGACGGTCAGGCACTTCACGCGCCGGCCGTTGGAAAGCGCATCCATCACGAAATCGATTGACCACACCTCGTTGGGCGCGCCCGGCAATGCCAGTTGCTCGCGCTCAATCATGACGCCCTGGCGCTTGCGACGGCGCCGCACAGCCAGCCCTGCCTCACGGTA